>JAFVBL010000001.1 GCA_017479985.1 Alphaproteobacteria bacterium
AATAAACATGGCAAAAGAAAAATTTGAGCGGACGAAACCGCACTGCAACATTGGTACGATTGGTCACGTAGACCACGGCAAAACAACCCTGACTGCTGCGATTACAAAAGTATTGGCAGAAGAAGGCGGCGCAAGCTTTACGGCGTATGATCAAATTGATAAAGCACCGGAAGAACGCGCACGCGGTATTACGATTTCGACGGCTCACGTAGAATACGAAACAAAGAATCGTCACTATGCGCACGTTGACTGTCCGGGCCACGCCGACTATGTTAAGAATATGATTACGGGTGCGGCACAAATGGATGGAGCAATTTTGGTGGTATCATCGGCAGACGGTCCGATGCCGCAAACACGTGAACACATTTTGCTTGCACGTCAGGTAGGTGTTCCGGCGATTGTGGTATATATGAACAAAGTAGACCAAGTAGATGATCCGGAATTGCTGGAATTGGTAGAGATGGAAATTCGCGATTTGCTGAGCTCATACGGTTTCCCTGGCGACGAGATTCCGATTGTAAAAGGTTCTGCATTGGCAGTATTGGAAGACGGCGACAAGAAAATCGGACACGATTCGATTGTTGAATTGATGGAAGCTGTAGACAGCTACATTCCGGAACCGACACGTCCGTTGGATCAACCGTTCTTGATGCCGATTGAAGATGTATTCTCAATTTCCGGCCGCGGTACGGTAGTTACCGGCCGTGTAGAACGCGGTGTATTGCACGTTGGTGATGAAATCGAAATCGTCGGTATTCGTCCGACAGCGAAGACCACCTGCACAGGTATTGAAATGTTCCGCAAGTTGTTGGATGAAGGTGAAGCAGGCGATAACATCGGTGTATTGTTGCGCGGAACAAAACGTGAAGAAGTGGAACGCGGTCAAGTATTGGCAGCACCTGGAACGATTACGCCGCACACGGATTTCACCAGCGAATGCTACATTCTGACGAAAGAAGAAGGCGGCCGTCATACACCGTTCTTCTCGAACTATCGTCCGCAATTCTATTTCCGCACAACCGATGTTACCGGCACGATTCAATTGCCGGAAGGTACGGAAATGGTTATGCCAGGAGATAACGTAACGATTACGGTACAGCTGTTGAACCCGATTGCGATGAGCGAAGGTTTGCGCTTTGCTATTCGTGAAGGCGGACGTACGGTTGGTGCCGGCGTTGTATCTAAGATTTTGAAATAAGATACGAAAACTCGTATAACGGGTTACTAATCAGAGGCTTTTTCCCTTATGTACTGCTCTGTACCGTGGGAAAAAGCCTTTTTCTATTAACTTCGTTCTCCGAGTTTTTTCTGTCGCAAGGTAAATCAGGGTATTTTTTGTTTTTTACCTTTGTACACCGCGCCGACCGGCATACTGCGTATTAAGCTCTTTAATCAACTTTTTTCCTTATCCAAACTGTGGGGGACAGTTCAAATCAGCATTTTTCTTGAAACAAAACGCAAGTATAAAATATTTAATTTCTTGAATTTACAAAATGCACCGTTTATACTCCTAATCCGAGGGAAGAAAATTATGAAAAGATATTTGGCAGATAAAGTTGAAAATATGCGTGACATCGGCGGTTATGAAACTCCGTTCGGTATGATACCGGAAAAAAGGTTTATACGCAGTTGTTATGTGCCGCCAAAGATAACAGATGCAGCAACTTTTTTATGTCAGCTCGGCGTGTATACGGCGATTGATTTACGCACACCGAGAGAATGTGCTGAAGCTGTTACGGTGTTTGAAAATCACCCGAATTTTAATGTCCGTCATTTTCCGTTTATTGCCGGTGCCGAAGTTCCGCAAACAACGGATGAAATTGCCGCGACGTATATGGAAATTGCCGCAGAAACGGAAAATATCAAGAACATTCTGACAACGATTTTCAATACCGATGGCGGCGTTGTTTATTACTGCTATGCCGGCAAAGACCGAACCGGTGTGGTGACGGCATTGGTTATGCTGATTTTAGGTGTATCGGAAGATGATATTATTGCTGATTATGTGCTTTCCCGTGATTTTTTGGCGCAAAGATTGCACGAATATTCGGTTGCATTTAATCTTGATGAAAAGCTGATAACGCCGCAACCGCGGTATATGCAAGAATTTTTAGCGGCATTTAAGCAGAAATACGGTAATATTGACAAATATCTGCAGCAAATGAATCTTTCCGCAGATATGTTACGGCAGCAAGTATTTGGGCATAATTGAATGAAAATAGGGGTTTTTGATTCCGGTTTGGGCGGATTGGTTATCACAAAGGCGCTGATTAAGACATTGCCGCAATATGATTATCTGTATTACGGTGATTCGGCGCATTTGCCGTATGGTGATAAGACGTCCGGCACAATTTTGAATTATACGCTGCAGGCGATGAAGTATATGATTGCGCAACATTGCAAACTGATTGTGATTGCGTGCAATACGGCGACTGCCATAACGTTGCGCTATATTCAACAGCGATTTATTCCGATTTATGCACCCGATGTAAAGGTACTCGGGGTGGTTATTCCGACGGTGGAAACTGCAATCGCACAGAATCAAACACATATAGGTGTTATTGCCACAAATGCGACGGTGCACTCAAAAATATATACAACAGAGTTATTAAAACTTAATCCGAAATGCACGGTTACGGAAATTGCCGCACCGGAGCTTGTGCCTGCCATTGAGGCCGATGACTTTGCGCGTGCGGCGGAAATAACACATCGCTATGCCCCATATTTTGGGCAGTGTCAGAGTTTGATTTTGGGGTGTACGCACTATCCTTTGATAAAAGACTATTTCCGTCGGGAATTGCCGAATGTTTCAATTATATCGCAAGATGAGCTGATGGGAGAAAAATTGCAAGATTATTTACGCCGTCATTCGGAAATAGAAACAATGCTGTCAAAATCGGCTTCAAGAGAGTTTACGGTGAGCCGTTCGGATTGTCACGCGCAACAAGTGGCAAAGATTTTGTTTGAAGATATAAAAATTTGTCAGGCAGCATAAAATTTTTTTATAAAAATGCAATAAAACACTTGCAAAATAAATAAAAAAAAATTATACTTCCACCAGTTTAAATCGGGGTTTGGATAAACAACCGATTATTATTTGGTAAATAGGGCTGAGAGGGCGATAGAGTCAGGGGTTTGGTCTTATTTGTTTGAACAATACAGCTGTTTTAACCTTCTGCTGACGGGTTTGAGTTTTTTCATAAGAATTGTCGCAGAATCAATATATTAGAAGGATAAAAAATATGAGTGAATCTTATACGGGCAAAAAGCGTGTAAGAAAAAATTTCGGCCGAATCGATGCCGTAATGGATATGCCGAATTTAATTGATGTGCAAACCGGTTCTTATTCCAGTTTTATCAACAACACAGATGTAAACGGAGATCATTGTGAGTTCGGTTTGGAAGAAGTGTTTAAATCTATTTTCCCAATCAGAGATTTTGCCGGTAACGGTGAACTTGACTTTGTCGGATATGTTTTGGATAAGCCGAAATATGATGAAGAAGAATGCTTGCGTCGTGATATGACGTATGCCGCACCGATTAAAGCTACTTTGCGTTTGGTGGTTTGGGATACGGACGATGCAACCGGCGCCAAATCTATTCACGACGTGAAAGAACAGGAAGTCTATATGGGTGATATTCCGTTGATGACGGAAAAGGGTACGTTTATTTTTAACGGTACGGAACGTGTGGTTGTTTCTCAGATGCACCGTTCACCTGGTGTGTTTTTTGACAGTGACGGCGGTAAAACAATGTCGTCGGGTAAAAAACTGTTTTCGGCGCGTATTATTCCGTATCGCGGCTCTTGGCTTGATTTTGAGTTTGATGCCAAAGATATGCTGTATGCCCGTATCGACAGACGCCGTAAATTACCGGTAACGTCAATTTTCTATTCGTTATATTCGAAAGAAACGGAAGAAAAAATGGCGCAGCTTGCCAAAGAAGGCAAAGAAATGGCTCTTGAAGATATCAAGGGTATGGATAAAGAAGAAATTTTAAATTATTTCTATGAAACGGAAACCTATTTCGCCGACAAAAAAGCGTGGAAGATGAAATTTGAGCCGGCGCGTATGAAGGGCGTTAAGTTTGATTTTGCATTGGTGAATGCCGAAAACGGCGAAACGGTGTGGGATGCCGGTAAGAAACTGACGCCGAGAAGCGCTCAGAAATTGGCCGAAGAAGGTTTGGAATATTTCAGAGTTTCCAAAGAACAGATGTATGGCAAGTTCTTGGCAAAGAATATTGTGGCGGCCAAAACCGGAGAAGTATTGGCTGAAGCCGGCGATGAAATCAATGAAGAAGTATTGAACAAACTTGCGGAAAACAAAATCAAGACGATTGAAACGCTTTATATTGACGGAATGAACGTCGGTCCGTATATTCGCAACACTTTGGCGGCAGATAAAAATTCCAACCGTCAGGAAGCGTTGTTTGATATTTATCGTGTTATGAGACCTGGTGAACCGGCAACATTGGAAGCCGCCGATGCGTCGTTCAAACAGCAATTTTTTGATTCCGAACGCTATGATTTATCGGCGGTCGGTCGTGTTAAGATGAATGCATCGTTGGATATTCCGTTCAGTGTTGCGCCGGATACGTTGCGTGTTTTGCGTAAAGAAGATATTTTGCTGATTGTTAAAAAATTGGTGGAAATTCGTGACGGCCGCGGTCAGGTTGATGATATTGACCACCTTGGCAATCGTCGTGTACGTTCGGTTGGAGAATTGATGGAAAATCAATATCGTATGGGCTTGCTCAGAATGGAACGCGCAATTAAAGAAAAAATGAGTGCGGAAGTATTGAATAATGTTAAGCCGCAAGATTTGATTAACGCCAAGCCGATTGCTTCGGTTATTCGCGAGTTCTTCGGGTCTTCGCAATTATCGCAATTTATGGACCAGAACAACCCACTGTCGGAAATTACGCATAAACGGCGTCTGTCGGCATTGGGACCGGGTGGTTTGAGCCGTGACAGAGCCGGCTTTGAAGTCCGCGACGTGCATCCGACACACTATGGTCGTATTTGCCCGATTGAATCACCGGAAGGTCCGAACATCGGTTTGATTAACTCGCTTTCGACCTATGCGCGTGTCAATAAATACGGCTTTATTGAATGTCCGTACCGCAAAGTTGTCAACGGTGTTGTTACCGATGAAGTTGTCTATTTGTCTGCCGATGACGAAGGTAAGGTGGTTATTGCCGAAGCCAATGCAAAGGTTAAAGAAGACGGTCATTTTGAAAATGATTTGATTACCTGTCGTCGCGGCGGTGAAGTTGAATTTGATAAGCCTGAAAATATCGACTACATCGATGTTTCGCCGAAACAGTTGGTGTCTGTGGCTGCTGCTTTGATTCCGTTCTTGGAAAACGACGATGCTAACCGTGCATTGATGGGTTCAAACATGCAGCGTCAAGGCGTGCCGTTGTTGCGCTCGGAAGCACCGCTTGTCGGTACGGGTATCGAGGCAACCGTGGCAAAAGATTCCGGTGCGACTTTGGTAGCTAAATATGACGGTATTGTTGATGCGGTTGATGCCAATCGTATCGTTATTCGCTCGGACGGCGACGATACGCACGGTGCCGGTGTTGAAATTTATAAGCTTTCCAAATTCCGCCGCTCCAACCAAAATACTTGTATCAACCAAGTGCCGCTCGTTAAGGTTGGTGACCATATTAAAAAAGGCGATATTATTGCAGACGGTCCGTGTACAAACCTCGGTGAATTGGCTTTGGGTAAAAACCTTTTGGTGGCATTTATGCCGTGGAACGGTTTGAACTACGAAGATGCTATTTTGCTTTCGGAGCGTATTTCACGTGATGATGTTTTGACCTCGCTGCATATTGAAGAATTTGAGGTTGTGGCACGTGATACAAAACTCGGTCAGGAAGAGATTACACGCGATATTCCGAATGTCGGTGAAGATGCACTGCGTAACCTTGATGAAGCCGGTATTGTCTATATCGGTGCACACGTCAAAGCCGGCGATATTTTGGTCGGTAAGGTGACGCCGAAAGGTGAAACGCCGCAAACACCGGAAGAAAAACTTTTGCGTGCGATTTTCGGTGAAAAAGCCAGTGATGTTCGTGACACGTCATTAAAGGCACAGCCGGGTGTTGACGGTATTGTCGTCGATGTTCGCATTTTCTCACGCCGCGGAGTGGAAAAAGACGAACGTGCGTTAGCTATTGAACAGGAAGAAATTTCCACTTTGGCGAAAGACCGTGATGACGAAATGAATATTGTTCGCCGCAACTTCAGAGCACGTCTGCACGATATGCTTGTCGGACAAGCTGTTGTCGACGGTCCGAAAGGATTTAAGAAAAACGAGAAAATCACTGCTGAAAAATTAGCCGAATATCCGGAAGCCAAATGGGAAGAAATCGTTGTCAAAAACGAAGATGTTATGGCAAAAATCGAGAGCTTTAAGGCAGCGTTTGATTTGCGTATGAAAGATATTAAAGCGCATTATGACGATAAAGTTGCCAAAGTTCAACGCGGCGATGAGTTATTACCGGGCGTTTTGAAACAGGTTAAAGTATTTATTGCTACCAAGAGAAAAATGCAAACGGGTGATAAAATGGCCGGTCGCCACGGTAACAAAGGTACCGTTTCGCGCGTTTTGCCGCTTGCGGATATGCCGTATACCGAAGACGGAACACCGGTTGATGTGGTGTTAAACCCGCTCGGCGTGCCAAGCCGTATGAATGTGGGACAAATTTTGGAAACTCACCTCGGCTGGGCCGCAAAAGAATTGGGTGCTCAGCTTAATGAAATGTGCGAACAATATAAACGCGGTGAAAAAACAGCTGAAGAATTGAATGCACGTCTGAAAGAAATTTACGGTGAAAAGCAATATAAACGCGAAATCGAAACATTGACCGAAGATGAAACGATGGAAATGATTTCCAACTTGAAGAAGGGTATTCCGATGGCAACACCGGTATTCGACGGTGCTTCGGGCGATGATATAAATCGTATGCTTGATATGGCAGGACTGCCGACATCGGGTCAGATTGACTTGTATGACGGTCGTACCGGTGAGAAGTTTGACCGCAAAGTGACAGTCGGCGTGATGTATATGATTAAACTTCACCACATTGTTGATGAAAAAATGCACGCACGTTCGGTCGGTCCTTACGGTTTGGTTACCCAGCAACCGCTCGGCGGTAAGGCTCAATTCGGCGGACAACGTTTCGGTGAAATGGAAGTGTGGGCGCTTCAAGCTTACGGTGCGGCATATACGTTGCAGGAAATGCTTACCATTAAATCCGATGACGTTGAGGGCAGAACAAGAGTTTATGAGTCGATTGTTCGCGGTGAAGATACCTTTAATACAGGTATTCCGGAATCCTTTAACGTTTTGGTTAAAGAAATTCAGTCTTTGTGTCTGAATGTTGAAATGTTAAACGAAGAAGCTTAATTCGGAGGAGTTTAAGATAATGAGTAATGAATTGGTAAATGTTTTGAATCCGCAACAGTTGGCTGCCGATAATTTTGATTCAATTAAAATTTCGATAGCTTCTCCGGAGCAAATTCGTTCGTGGTCTTACGGTGAGGTTAAAAAGCCGGAAACCATTAACTATCGTACATTTAAGCCGGAAAAAGACGGTTTGTTCTGTGCGCGCATTTTCGGTCCGGTCAAGGATTATGAATGTTTGTGCGGTAAATATAAACGTATGAAAAATCGTGGTCTGGTCTGCGAAAAGTGCGGTGTTGAAGTCACACTTTCCAAAGTTCGCCGCGAAAGAATGGGACACATCGAGCTGGCTGCACCGGTTGCGCATATTTGGTTTTTGAAATCGTTGCCGTCACGTATTGCGACACTGACGGATATTCCGGAAAAATCTTTGGAACGCGTGCTGTATTTTGAAAGCTATATCGTGATTGAGCCGGGATTGACCGATTTGCAAATCAATCAACTGTTAAATGAAGATGATTATCAAAATGCAATCGATAAATACGGCGAAGATGCGTTCAGAGCCGGTATCGGTGCGGAAGCGTTACGTGAAATCCTGTCAAATATCGATTTGGAAGCCGAACGCGAAGCAATGCGTGAAGAACTGAAAGAAACTAATTCCGAAGCAAAACGCAAAAAATTAGTCAAACGCTTGAAATTGGTTGAAGCGTTCATCAATTCCAATGCTAAACCGGAATGGATGATTCTGACCGTTCTGCCGGTTATTCCGCCTGATTTGCGTCCGCTTGTACCGTTGGACGGCGGTCGTTTTGCAACATCTGATTTGAACGATTTGTATCGTCGTGTCATTAACCGTAACAATCGTTTGAAACGCTTGATTGAATTGCACGCACCGGATATTATTGTCCGCAACGAAAAGCGTATGCTGCAGGAATCTGTCGATGCATTGTTTGATAACGGTCGCCGCGGTCGTGCCATTACCGGTACCAACAAACGTCCGCTTAAATCTTTGGCAGATATGTTGAAAGGTAAACAAGGTCGTTTCCGTCAGAACTTGCTCGGTAAACGTGTTGATTATTCCGGTCGTTCGGTTATTACGGTCGGTCCGGAACTTAAAATGCATCAATGCGGTTTGCCGAAGAAGATGGCGCTTGAATTGTTTAAGCCGTTTGTTTATGCCAAACTCGAAATGTACGGAATGGCAACAACCTTGAAAACGGCAAAACGTATGGTTGAAAAAGAGCGTCCGGAAGTTTGGGATATTTTGGAAGAAGTCATCAGAGAGCATCCGGTATTGCTGAACCGTGCGCCGACTTTGCACCGTTTGGGTATTCAAGCCTATGAACCGGTGTTGGTTGAAGGTAAGGCAATTCACTTGCACCCGTTGGCTTGTACGGCATTTAACGCCGACTTCGACGGTGACCAAATGGCAGTACACGTTCCGCTTTCAATCGAAGCACAGCTGGAATCGCGTGTGTTGATGATGTCTTCAAACAACGTTTTGTCGCCGGCATCGGGTAAACCGATTATCGTGCCGTCACAAGATATGGTTTTGGGTATTTATTACCTGACATATTGTATTGATGAAATCAACAAAACCGAGAAAAAACCTGAAGATTACAAAATCTATTCAAGTCCGGAAGAATGTATGTTGGCTTTGAATGCCAAGGCGGTTGATTTGCACGAAAAAATCAAGTGCCGTATGGAATATGTCGGCGATGA
The DNA here is from genome assembly GCA_017479985.1 of Alphaproteobacteria bacterium. Classification (GTDB taxonomy): domain Bacteria; phylum Pseudomonadota; class Alphaproteobacteria; order RF32; family CAG-239; genus RUG410. Next base: position 9,141 of record JAFVBL010000001.1, read on the forward strand.
CGGCAAGTTTACCAAAGGTGTTGTCGAAACTACACCGGGACGTATCATCGTTTCCGACATTCTGCCGAAGAAAGAAGGCGTTCCGTTCTCACTTGTCAATCGTCTGGTGAAAAAGAAACAGATTTCGCAGATTATTGATGAAGTCTATCGTGTTTGCGGCGGTAAAGAAACCTGTATTATGGCAGATGCCATTATGGGTTTAGGTTATCGTTACGCTTGCTTGTCCGGTATTTCTTTCGGTAAGGACGACTTGATTGTTCCGGCTGCAAAGCAGAAGCTGATTGATGAAACTTCGGCACAGGTGAAAGAATTTGAACAGCAATATCAAAACGGTTTGATTACCAAAGGCGAAAAATATAATAAAGTCGTTGATATTTGGGCATCTTGCACTGATAAAGTGGCTGACGAGATGATGAAAAACATTTCCAAACCTGATGAAAACAATATGCTTAATTCCGTGTATATGATGGCTGACTCCGGCGCCCGCGGTAGTGCGGCACAAATGCGCCAATTGGCAGGTATGCGCGGGTTGATGGCAAAACCGTCCGGTGAAATTATTGAACAACCGATTATCTCAAACTTTAAAGAAGGCTTGACGGTGTCGGAATACTTTAACTCCACGCACGGTGCTCGTAAAGGTTTGGCCGATACGGCTTTGAAAACAGCAAACGCCGGTTATTTGACACGTCGTTTGGTTGATGTCGGTCAAGATGTTGTGATTACCGAAACAAACTGTGGTACCGAACGCGGTATTATCGTGCGTCCGGTTGTTGACGGCGGTAATGTGATTGCCACTATCGGCGAGCGCATTTTGGGGCGTACGGCACAAGAGGACATTATTCATCCGGAAACAGGTGAAGTTTTGGTTGAGCGCGGTAAGTTGATTGATGAAACAGATGTTGAAAAGGTTGAAAAAGCCGGTGTGGAACAGGTGAAAATCCGTTCTGTTTTGACTTGCGAAAGCGAGCACGGTGTTTGTGCGGCTTGTTACGGCCGTGACTTGGCGCGCGGTAATCCGGTCAGCATCGGTGAAGCTGTCGGCGTGATTGCGGCGCAATCCATCGGTGAACCTGGTACACAATTGACGCTGCGTACGTTCCACATCGGTGGTGCGGCTTCAAAATCTGCCGAACAATCGACGATTGAAGTACCGTTTGCCGGTATTTTGAAACTCGAAAACACGCATACGGTTGAAAATTCAGACGGTCATTTGATTATTTTATCACGTAACTGCGATATTGTCATTCAAGATGAACAAGGCCGCGAAAAATCACGTCACCACGTTCCTTACGGTGCCAAAGTACTGGTTAAGGAAGGTCAGGAAGTATCAAAGGGACAAAAGGTTGCCGAATGGGATCCGTTTATGACCCCGATTATTTCCGAAAAAGCCGGTAAGGCCGAGTTGGTTGACTTGATTCCGAATGTATCAATGAAAGAAAATATGGATGAAACAACGGGTATCAGTTCCAAGACGGTTATTGATTGGCAGTCCGGTCCGATTGCCAATGCAGGCTTAAAACCGAGTGTTATGCTTAAAGATTCCAAAGGCAAGCACGTGACTTATGATTCCGGCAAAGAAGTTCGGTATTATCTGTCGGTTGATGCGGTATTGAACGTCGATAAAGATACGGACGTCAAGGTTGGTGATGTTATTGCGCGTATTCCGAGAGAAAGCACAAAAACAAAAGATATTACCGGCGGTTTGCCGCGAGTGGCCGAGTTGTTTGAAGCCCGCCGTCCGAAAGATCCGGCAATTATTTCGGATATTGACGGTATGGTTGAATATGGCAAGGACTACAAGGCAAAACAACGTATTACGATTATTCCGCAAGAAGGCAATCCGGTTGAATACCTGATTCCGAAGGGACGTCGTTTGGTTGTTCAAGACGGAGACCAAGTCAGAAAAGGCGATTTGCTGGTTGACGGTACGCCGGCACCGCACGATATTTTGCGCGTTTTGGGCGTAGAAAAATTGGCGGAATATTTGGTTCAGGAAGTTCAGGCCGTGTATCGTCTGCAAGGTGTGGCAATTAACGATAAGCACATTGAAGTGATTGTTTCGCAAATGTTGAAGAAGGTCGAAATTACCGATGCCGGCAATACGACATTCCTGATTGGCGAGCAAGTTGACCGCGATGTGTTTGAAACTGAAAATGCCAAAGTTATTGCCGAGGGCGGTGAGCCGGCAAAATCCGATCCGGTATTGCTCGGTATTACTAAGGCAAGCTTGCAGACCAAGTCGTTTATTTCTGCCGCATCATTCCAAGAGACTACGCGTGTCTTGACGGAAGCCGCGGTTGAAGGCAAGGTAGATACTTTGACCGGTTTGAAAGAGAATGTAATTGTCGGTCGCTTGATTCCTGCCGGTACGGGTAGCGTTTTACGCTCGCTTAAGAAAGTTGCTGCGCAAAATGATAAGGAAATTCTGGAAATGAAACAGCAGGCAGCCGAAGAAGGCAATGCCGCGGTTGCTTTACCGGAAACACAATCCGAAAGTGCAGAGTAATTTTCTGACAAAGAAAGCATTAAGACGTCGAGTTTTCGCTCGGCGTCTTTTTGTAATGTGATTTCACTTCGTTCGGACCGGTGGTTTTCACAACAAATAAAAAACAGCGCCTACTCGAGAGTAGTAGACGCTGTTTTTTATTGTTGTCAAAGGTATTGTTTAATACGAGCGGGCGTAAATGACGTCCATTGTCGCATCTTTACCTGTCAGAAGGCATTTACCGACAGTGTCGCTTTGGTCAAACGGAATGCAACGAATGGTGATTTTCATCGACTTCAAGATTTCTTCGGTTGCCGGATCTGCACACCATTTGCCGCGAACAAACGCGACTTTTCCTTGCTTGCCGTCTTCAATCCATTCGTTAGAGTTGGTAAAATAGGCGGCAAATTCTTCCGGTGTGGTAATATCGGTACGAACATTTGCTTCCAAACGTTCTTTAGCTTTGACAAACATCAGCCGTTGCAATTCCTCCAAGCGTTTCCCTGCCGTAGCAACAAAATCGTCTGTTTTCATAATTTTTTTGCCTTCCGGCTGTCCGATGAAAATACGTTCTTTAACCATCAGACCGTCATTTTCAATATCGCGCAGACCGATTTCGCAGACCATCGGCGCTCCTTTGCGAACCCACTCCCAAACTTTATCGACGCTTGCCTTATCGCGTGTATCAACTTTAATGCGCAACTTTTCACCAAAGGCTGAACATACTTTAAGTTTTGACTGTATATTATTGATATAATTCATTATTTTTTCTGAATCTTCCTGCTTTTTAATCAACGGTACAAACACAATTTGATACGGTGCAATGTGCGGCGGAACAACCATACCGTCATCGTCAGCGTGACACATAATTGTACCGCCGATTAAACGCGTGGAAACACCCCACGAGGTTGTATAAGCATATTCAAGCTCATTATTTTGATTGGTGAACTTAATGCCTGCCGATTTTGCAAAATTTTGCCCCAAAAAGTGCGATGTTCCGGCTTGCAGAGCTTTACCGTCCTGCATCATTGCTTCAATGCAATAAGTATCAATCGCTCCCGGAAATTTTTCGTGTTCCGGCTTGCGACCGACCAAAACCGGCATCGCCAATGCGTTTTCGGAAAAATCACGATAAACTTCGAGCATTTTAACGGTTTCTGCTTCTGCTTCTTTAAGCGTGGCGTGTACGGTGTGACCTTCCTGCCATAAAAACTCACGTGTGCGTAAAAACAGGCGAGGACGCATCTCCCAACGCACAACATTCGCCCATTGATTGAGTAAAATCGGCAAATCACGATACGACTTTACCCATTTTGCAAATGAGTCGGCAATAATCGTTTCTGAGGTCGGACGCACAATCAGCGGTTCTTCCAAAGGTGATGCCGGCGTGAGTTTGCCGTCGACGTTAACCAGACGCGAATGGGTCACAATCGCCATTTCTTTGGCAAATCCTTCAACGTGGTCGGCTTCTTTTTGGAAAAAGGAGAGGGGAATAAACATCGGAAAATAATAGTTTTCGTGTCCGGTTTCTTTGATTTTTTCATCTAAAACGCGCTGAATACGCTCCCATAAGCCGTAACCCCACGCCTTCATCACCATACAACCCGGGGATACGGAGTTTTCTGCCATATCTGCTTCGGATACTACATTTTGGTACCATTCCGGATAGTTTTGTTTGCGAGTAGCTTTCATTGCCATTGTTTTTCTCCTATCTCAGTTCGCCGCCGGTTTTTTTGCCGACTTCGACAATTACTTTGTTCATTAAATTTTCGATATCTTTATCGGTAAAAGTTTGTTCAATCGGTTGAAAAGTCAGACTGATTGCCACCGATTTTTTACCGCTCGGCAATGTAATACCTTCATAAACATCGAAAATGCGCACGTCGGTAATATGATTGCGGTCGGAATTTTTTGCTGCGGCAATAATTGCAGCAGCCGAAACACTTTTATCCACCACAAACGCCAAATCCTTATCTACCGGCTGAAACGGCGAAAGTTCCAACCTTTTACGTGCTTTTCCCGCACTTTGACGCGGCAGCGGAATATTATTCAAATTTACTTCAAACGCGACCACGCGTGTTTTGATATCCAGTGCTTTCAAAATTGCCGGATGAATTTCGCCGAAATACGCCAACACGTTTTTGCCGAGGCGAATAACGCCGGAACGTCCCGGATGATAATAAGCCGGCGCATCGGTTGTAATCTGCGGATTTTCATACGGACCTTTAGCCGCTGCAATTACCGACAATGCATCTGCTTTGGCATCATAAACATCATAGTCGCGCGCCGTATGAGTCCAATCCTTGGCAGAAGTCTGTCCGCAACGAACACCGGTAGCTGAGGTGTGCTGTTCTTGCGGATTTCGGCCGCTGAATTCCGGTCCGACTTCGAATAAGGCCACATTCGGATAACCGCGGGCAATATTATTTTTTACTGCCGTTAACAAGTTAGGCAAAATTGACGGGCGCATTTCGTTAAGTTCTTTAACAATCGGATTTTGCAGCAAAATTGCCTCATTACCTTTACGGAAATATTGCGCGATGTCACTGTCGGCAAAACTCCAAGTCACTGTTTCAAACATACCGCGTGAGGCGAGTTCATGCTTAACAATAGAGGCATTGTGTTGTGCCGGCGTCAAAACCGGTTTCGGCAGTTTGCTGTGTGGCAGAGATACGGCCGGAATCTCATCAAGCCCAATCATACGTACAACTTCTTCAATCAAATCTTGTTCGCATTCAATATCGCCGCGCCAACTCGGGGAAACAGCCTTGATTTTGCCGTTTTCGAGCGAAACTTCAAAGCCCAGACGACGCAGAATTTCCATTTCTTTTTCTGCGCTGACATCAATTCCGATAAGCGTATTCATACGTTCCGGACGCAGATAAGCAACTTGCGGTTGATAATTTTCTTCCGAACCGACAACGGTTAATTCCGATGCTTCGCCGCCGCAAATCGAAAGAATGAGCTGCGTGGCATAATCCGAACCGCTGATGTTTGATTTCGGGTCAACCCAACGTTCATAACGATAACGTGAGTCGGAATCAATCTGTAACTTACGGCCGGTTTTGGCAATGCATTCCGGCTTAAACAAAGCACATTCAAGCAAAACATTTGTTGTATCTGCCGAACAACCCTTTTCCAAACCGCCCATAATACCGCCGAGACATTGAACACCTTCGTCATCGCAAATACCGAGTGCAAAGTCGGTGAGTTCATATTCTTTTTCATTCAGCGCCGTAAATTTTTCACCGTTTTTTGCCATACGAATGGTCAAATCACCTTTAAGTTTATCGGCATCAAAAACGTGCAACGGACGTGCCAAATCATAATTGATATAGTTTGTTACGTCAACCAGCGGTGAAATAGAGTGGATACCGATGGCATTCAAACGGTCTTTCATCCATTTCGGCGTTTCGGCGTGATTGTTGACACCGCGGATATAACGACCGGTATAAACAGGACATTCAATCGGACATTCCACCTTAATCTTTATCGGGTTGGTAAATTTTGCCGGCGTTTTAACAATATTCAGCGGCTTTAACGTACCCAATCCCGCGGCAGCCAAATCGCGTGCAATACCGCGTACTCCCAAACATTCGGCACGGTTCGGCGTAATCGAAACTTCAATCACCGGATCAATATCCAAAACTTCTGCTGCCGCAACTCCAATCGGTGTATCCGCCGGCAGTTCGATAATGGCATCGTGTGCCGTGCCTATACCGATTTCATCAACCGCACACATCATACCGCAGCTCTCAACTCCGCGAATTGTTGCGCGCTTCAGGCGTTCGTTAAAGAGCGGAATCAATGTGCCTTCACGGGCAAAAATACCGATAAGTCCTTCACGCACATTCGGCGCACCGCACACAACCTGATATTTATTTGTACCGTCATTGACACACAAAACGTGCAGTTTATCGGCATCAGGGTGATTTTCGACACAGTCAATACGTGCCGTGATAAAATCTTTCAAGCCTGACCGCGGATCGGTGATTTCTTCAACTTCCAAACCGATACGTGTCAGTGTTTTGCCGATTGTTTCCAAATCTGCCGTTGTTTCCAGATGCTCTTTGAGCCAAGATAATGTGAATTTCATCGTGCCAATCCTCCGTTATTGCTTAATCCGTCTGTCATAGAAGAAAAATCGAGCGGCGTAAATCCGTAGTGTTTGAGCCAACGCACATCAGATTCAAAAAATGTGCGTAAGTCCGGAATACCGTATTTAAGCATAGCCAAACGGTCAATTCCCAATCCGAACGCAAACCCCTGATATTCGTCCGGATCAATACCGCCGGCGCGCAAAACATTCGGGTGTACCATACCGCAACCCAAGATTTCGAGCCAATCATCACCGGCGCCTACTTTGAGCTCGGTTTTTGTTTTCAGGCAACCGATATCCATTTCTGCCGACGGTTCGGTAAACGGAAAGTATGACGGACGGTAGCGCACCGGCAAATCGTCAAGTTCAAAAAATGCCTTAACAAAGTCATAAAGACAGCCTTTAAGGTGCGCAAGCGTAATGTTTTTATCAATCACCAAGCCTTCAAGCTGATGAAACATCGGTGTATGCGTGGCGTCATAATCGGAACGATATGTTCTGCCCGGTGCAATAATCCGAATAGGCGGTTGTTGTTTTTCCATTGTGCGGATTTGCACACCGGAAGTTTGTGTTCTGATAACATAAGCCGCATCCATATCAAACGGCTTTGACGGGTCATTGTTCAAATAGAATGTATCCTGCATTTGCCGCGCAGGGTGATTCGGCGGCATATTGAGTGCGTTAAAGTTATGGAATTGGTCTTCAATATCCGGACCTTCGGCGACTTCAAATCCCATCTGCCCGAAGATAGCCATAACTTCTTCATAAATTTTGGAAACCGGATGAATACGTCCCTGAATTTCCGGACGCACCGGCAAGGTTACATCGAGCGTTTCATTTTTGAGTTTTTCGTTTAAGGCTTTTTCTTCCAGAATTTTCTTTTGTTTTTCAATGGCTTCTTCAATTTTTGCCTTAACAATATTCAGCCCTTTGCCGAGCGAAATTTTTTCTTCCAGCGGCAACGAACTCAATTCTTTCATCATTTCGGTGAGTTTGCCTTTTTTACCCAAGACGGCAACCCTGATGTCGTCTAATTCTTTCAACACGGCTGAGTTATTGATTTTACTCAATATTTCGCCTTTTAAATCTTCTAAATTTTCCATAATATCTGAACCTTTTGTTTTAAAAATATAAAAAAGAGTCAGCTTGAAAACTCAAAGCCAACTCTTTTTCACTGATTTTAATGTATCTGTAACTTACTTGTTAAGAGCCGCTTTGGCTGTTTCAACCAACTTAGCAAATGCTTCGGGCTGTTTCAAAGCGATATCAGCGAGAACTTTACGGTCGAGCTCGACACCGGCTTTGTTAAGCCCGCTGATAAATCGAGAATAAGTTAAATCGTGGATACGTGTGGCAGCGTTAATACGTTGAATCCACAAAGAGCGGAAAGTTCTTTTCTTCACCTTGCGGTCACGGTATGCATATTGCAAACCTTTTTCAACTTTTTCAATCGCTACTCTGAATACATTTTTGTTACGACCTCTGTAACCTTTCGCCATACCCAAAATTTTCTTGTGGCGAGCGTGAGCCGTTAAACCTCTTTTAACACGAGACATATCTTATCCTCCCTCTTAAATAAACGGTAAAAACTTTTTAACGAAAGCATTGGCGGCGTCAATGATTTTAGAGCCTCTTGCTTGTCTTTTTTGTTTTGTCGGTTTGTTGAAAAGAAGGTGTCTTTTGAAAGAATGTCTTCTTTTTAATTTACCGGTGCCGGTAACGTCAAAACGCTTGGCAGCGGCTTTTTTTGTTTTTAATTTCGGCATTTTGATTCCCTTTCGTTTTTTTGGAAATTACACACAAGCCGTCAGGCAATGCCATTTCGCCCGAACAACTCAAACGATAGGTTTATAACTTAATTTGTTTTAAATTTCAAGCATTATTTTGATTTTTATGCAATTTTATTTTAAGGAGAACTTGGTATTTGCAGGAATATTGCGGTGCGTATAAATACGTATGTTTGAACAGAGCCTATTTTATCCACAGACCTTGAAAAAATAACGTAATTTCTTGACTTTAAACGGGGGGGGGGTAAGCTGAAAAGTGAATTTTTTTCCGTTTGTTACGGGAGAACAACAAACTTGAAAGTGTAACAACTATTGTTTTTCGGGTTTGGCTATAACGACAAGTGAATAAAAAACATAAACCAATTATGGCGCGTAAGGGCGATGATGTTCGGCGCGGTGCAGTATGATGCGGAGCTATAGTCAATTCGCGGGGATTGGTTTGGTGTTTTTTCGTTCAGCGAATCGGGATAACCGATACGTAAAACAGCTAAAATTTTATGATATTAACTTAACTAAAGGAGAGTTTTATGAAATACTCAAAAAATGCAATAACGCAGCTCAAAAGACAATATAAGAGTGTGCTTTTGAAATGCTTGGCGATTAACGCCGCACTGTTTATCGGCGTTGCTCTCAATGCTGCGCCGGTAATGGCAGAAGAAATCACATATGACATTGCCGAAGGCGAAACCCAAAAGGGCGATTTGTTTGAGCTTAATGATGGTGTTGTCAACAACGGCACCATTGAGGCTAAAAAAAGCATTCTCAATGAAGACGGTGTGTTTACCAACAAAGGAAACATTATTGCCGGACAGCTTGTTAATTGGTACGGAAAATTTTTTAATAACGGCACTATCAATCTCCAAGAATACATACCTGAATCAGAGGATGAAGATTCAGGACCGTCTCGTCCTGAAGTTATAAATGATGACGGTATTTTTTATAACGGCGCGAAACTGATTGCGGAAGATGACATACATAGTATCAAGGCTACTGAAAGCGGCACAATCTACGGTGATGTTACGAACTTTGGTGATTTTTATAATCTCGGCACGATTGAAGGCAGGGTAACAAATCATGAAGTATTTTACAACGGTGTGGAAATATCTAGGCCGCTTCCTAGTAAACCTATTATTGCATCTGTGAATACGATGCAGGCTGTGTCGGCAGACATATCTTCCGTAAAAGAAAAGGAAGAAAAAGTACCCGAACACAAAGGTTATGCCGGAGCAGAAATCAAGGGAAATGTTTTCAATTCCGGAATGTTGGTGAACGATGGTTCGATAACCGGCAGTATATTTAACGTGGCAAGTTTCGGCAACGGTTTTGAACCAGTTTTCGGAACACTAACACTAACCGCCTTCAAAGAGGCTAGCATCAGTGGGGGCAATATTTTTAATGGCGGCGAATTTACAAACGGCGGTTCTATTGATGCAAATGTGATTTTTAGCAGAGGAGGAATCAATAACGGCTTTGAGTTTTATCGGATAGGAGAAGTGTTGGATGGAGAAGCGATGCCGGAAGACATCATTTTTGGTCCGGAAGCATCTATTACGGCGAAGAAGATATATAATGACGACATAATTGCCAATGCCGGATATATCGGGGGCGACCTTATCAATATCAATGAGGAGGCTTTATTGCTGTTAGCCGGCGGTACATTGGAGGGTAGCATCAGCAGTGAATTTATAGATGAAGATGGCAGAGACAGTCTTTTGCAAGAGTATTTTGCTGATTTTGAAGATATAATCAATTCAAAATCCACGTCGGAGCCTATGGCAGTCAAAAGTGAAATTACAGTTGAAGAGACCGGCGCGGCTGAAAATCAGTTAAACGGCTTAGTTGCTTCAATATACGGCGATAACAGCATCACCGGTTCAGTTGGTGCTTATGCTTTAGGCGTGTATGCAGGCAGTAGCTTAAAAGTCGGCGGCGATATCAAGGTAAACGAAATAGGTGTTTTAGGTACTCCAGAATTTGCAGGTATGGAACCGCAAGCAGTTTCTGATGAAAACAGCAGATATATACCGGAAACAGGCGGCAGATTGGATATAGGCTCCAATAAGGCAGAAGCAATATCCGCCTACTTTGAAAAAGACACCACTTTGGCACTGACTGTTGAAAGCGATACCACATTCGGACAAATGACCGCCGGCGAATTTATGGTAGAAGACGGTGCTAAGCTCGAAGTTACGGTTATGCCTGGCTTTAGCGAAATCGGCAAAGAATATGAATTGCCGTTGCTGATACAAGATGAATCCTTGCGCGAGGAAGAAGATGACGAAGTAAGCTCTATGGAACCGCTCGATGCCGGTGAGGATACCTCTGAAGAAAACACGGGCGTAAGCAACTTTAGCGATAACTATATTGACGGTTCCGAAGAGGCCGAGGAATTGGTTGCCGATGAAAGCGGTGTCGCTAAAAACAGCATGTTTGAAATTAAGCGCGGCGAAGAAGAGGGCGTTTATGTTATTACGCAGTTGAAGACGGCGCAAGAGATTATTGAAGAACCGGAAGAGCCTGTAAAACCGGTTGAACCGAGTGTTGAGCCGGAACCGGTACCGGCTCCGAGTGAGAAAACTCTGGAATTGGGCGAAATGGCAAAGGCTTGGTTAGACAGCGGGGCTATGACGACACCGGCAAGTTTGGAAATGCAGGAAGAACTGGCTAAGTTGGCGCAGAAGTCAACCACCCCTCAAGCAAAGGCTCAATTTAAGGGCGCGTTGAAGGCGTTGGCTCCGAATGATGCACCGGTGGCACAGGCTATGTCCGCCGCTATTATGGGACGCATCTTCGGCGGTATCGGCGCACATTTAAGCAAGCCAAAGAGCGGTCTTGCTTCCGGTGATGCGCTCAACGGCGTGTCCGCTTGGGGCAGCACTTATTATGGTAATGCTAAACTTGATGATCGCGCAGACGAAGTTTATGGTTTTGATGCAGACAGTAAGGGTATTACCGCCGGTGTCGATAAGCAAGTTACTTCGGCAGTTAAACTCGGATTCGGGTTGCAATATGACAAGTCAGATATCAATGCCTTTAAGCGTGATGTCGATGTTGAAACCGCAGCCGCTTTCGTTTATGGTGAATATCGTCCGAGCAACTGGTATGTCAGCGGTGTCGCGGCGTATGGACGTTCCGATTATGACGAGAAGAAATTTGCCGGCGATAAGATTGTAAAAGCAAATTATGATGCTGACTTGTTCGGTTTACAGGCCTTGACAGGCTATGATGTGTTGACACGATATGCCGATGTAACGCCGAATGCCGGCTTGCGTTATAATTACATCAAACGTCATGGTTATGTTGATGGTGCCGGTCAGGATATTTCCGGCAGCAACAGCGATATTTTGACCGGAGTTGCAGGTTTGAAGGTGGCTAAGAACTTCGGCGGTTTCCGTCCGAGTGCTTATGTGAACTTCACCTACGACTTTGTGTCTGACCGTGATAGCGCAGTTGTTAATTTGACGAACGGTGCAAGTTACCATGTCAGCGGTAAACGCTTGAACCAATTCGGTACGGAAGCAGGCGCGGCGATTGAATATAATTGCGGCGGCTGGAGCGTGGCGGCAAGTTATGACTATGCCGGACGCAGACACTTCAACAGCCATACAGGTATGTTGACTGCAAAATACAGTTTCTGAACGAATTTTCCTTTGTTTAGGCTGATGAACGCTCTGTCGGCAAAATTGTCGGCAGGGCGTTTTGCATAAATGACGGATTTGTGTTGCATAATATAAATTAGCGTTTTATGATAGGGAAAAATTAACTGAAAATACGGGAAAACAAATGAGTAAAGTTATAAAATGGACAATTGCCGGCGTGTGTATATTTTTTGCCGTTATCGGCATCTGCGGGTATATTGTATATGCCAACCGCGCCAAAATTGCCGATAAGGCAATGACGTATGCCGTACAGAGCCTGACCGGTTCCAAAGAAGACGGCACGCAGACGTGGCTCGGCGGTTTGCTTGATAAAGATTCAGCCCACAATATCAATAAAACATTGCTGAAAGCTGTGTTGGGCAGTGTCTCCGGCGGTGATACGGCGTCAAGCGAAACGCAGAACACAAACAAAACACCTTCCGCGCAGAAAAATCGTAAACCGGGATTGGCAACAATGGCGGAAATGTTTTTAAATGGTGCCGGTGAAGAAAATACCGATTTGGGGCGTATGGCTCAGGCTTTGGTGGAAAGCTTCGGCGGTTCCGGCAGTGTTGAAGAAACGGCGGTAAACGATATCAATGCACGCGATACCAAAGGACGTACGCTTTTGATGAATGTGTGCCGTGTGGACGTGACGCCGAAGGTGATTAAGATGTTGTTGCGGTATGGTGCGGATATTGATGCGGTGGACGGCAACGGTCGCAACGCTTTGATGTATGCAATTGCGCTCAACGAAAATCCGGAGGTAGTGCAAATATTGCTTGAAAACGGAGCCGATGCCAAGGTTAAGGATTTGACCGGCAAAACGGCGATGGACTATGCAAAAACAGATGAAATGCGCCGTCTGATTGAAAAATATCTGCCGAAAAAAGGCTGGTTTTAGATTTTTTGAGTTATTACAATAAGAGTTGTTTGTCTCGATTTGTGGCAGACGACTCTTTTTTTGATTCGGATACACAACAAAATAAAATAATCCCCAAAATATGTAACTTTTTTAATGATTTTTATGAAACAGTGTGATATATCGGCAAATATAAGGAGAAAAATAATGCAAAAATGTTTTAAATGCGGCGCTGAAAATATTGTAAAAAACGGTAAGGTATTCGGGTGGCAGCGCTATAAATGCAAGGATTGCGGATATCAATTCACACGCAATGCGCCGGCCGGAAAACCGATACATATCAAAATTTTATCTCATACGTTATATAATGCCGGTTTTACAATGCGGCGTATCGCACAAATTATCGGTGTGACGGCGCAGTCTGTGTCACGGTGGATTGAAAAATGGCATACGGTTTTTACGGAAGAAATCGGATGTGCAGAGAATTATTACGAGGTTGACACAGATAACTTGTTGAAAATAATGAATATTAAACCGGAAAATAAATGTATTTTAATGCGGAATAATTTGCCTTCGGGTGCCGAAGTTTTTATTGTTGTAAAACTTCCGTTGCAAAAATGAATATCATTAAAAAAGTTACATCTTGTTTTTTGTGCTTGATTTTTGTACCCGACTTTTTTATTTTGCCTCAGATTTATTTGAAAAAGAGGAAGGTTTAAGATGAAGGTCAAGAAAATCAAAAGCAGAAAAATTTATCTCAATACGTTTTATGCATTGTGTTTAATCGGTTTCGGCTGGTGGCTGAACAACCGTATGTCTCCGTCGGCCGGCGGGTGGGCGATGGAAATTCCGTCGGTGCAGGTACAAAGCCTTAAAGAACACGATGTTTCGGCAAAAAAGAAATATATCGCCCAAGTTGAGGCAATCAACAGCGTAGATGTTATTCCGCAAGTCTCCGGCTATATTGAGCAAATTTTGTTTCAAAACGGCGCCGAGGTAAAAAAAGGGGACGTGTTGTTTGTCATTGAACAACGTCGTTATAAAGATAATCTTAAGGCTGCCGAGGCAACAACCAAACAGTTGGCTGCCGATTATAAGCGTTTGATTTCCTTGCACGAAAAACAATTTATATCCGATAAAGAACTTGAAGCCGCCGAAAGTGCGCTTAAAAATGCCGAAGCGGCGGAAGATTTGGCAAAGCTGAATCTTGAATATACCGAAGTCAAATCACCGATTGACGGGGTTATCGGCAAAGCACTCGTGACAGTCGGGAATCTTGTAAGCCAAAACACGCAGAAATTGGCACGGATTGTACAAGTTCGGCCGGTACGTGTGGCTTTTTCCGTAACAGATAAAGAGCGCTCGGTATTTTTGGATAAACTTAACGAAGCACAAGATGTTTTTGTTGATATTGTTTTGCCGAATGACGAAGTGCAAACGCAAACGGCACAGAATCTGTTTTTCGGCAACGAGGTGAATACCGATACGGCAACCATTCCGGTATATCTTGATGCCGAAAATGAAGATGATTTGCTGGTTCCGGGAAATTATGTCGATATTTATATGCGCTTTACATCAAAGAAAACGGCATTACTCGTGCCGCAGACGGCTTTAGCTGAAGATGCGCACGGAACTTATGTTATGACGGTTAAAAAAGCAGAAAAGAGTGAAGGGTATATCGCCGAACAAAAGTACATTAAACTCGGTGATGTGATTGACGATTGGCAAGTCGTACTCTCCGGCTTAAACAAAGACGATAAAGTTGTGGTTGAGGGTTTGCAGAAAGTTCGTGATAATGCGCCGCTCAAACCGATTGATGTGGATAATGCAAAATAGGGGTTCGGACAATGTTTTCAGCTTTTTTTATTAAGCGTCCGCGCTTTTCGTTTGTGATTTCAATCGTAATTGTGTTGGTCGGTATCTTGGCGCTTTTTAATTTGCCGATTGCACTGTATCCGGAAGTAACGCCGCCGCAGATTACGGTCCGCGCCACTTACCCCGGTGCAAGCGCCGATGTGATTGCACGTACGGTCGGTATTCCGCTTGAAGATGAAGTCAACGGTGTTGAAGATATGCTCTATATGGATTCTTCGTCGGAAGATTCATCTTATACGCTGACCGTAACCTTTAAAACAGGTGTAGACCCTGATATTGCACAGGTTAAAGTACAAAATCGCGTGCAGCAGGCAACACCGAAACTGCCGGATGAAGTGACTCGTCAGGGTTTGGCTGTCAAGCGTGAATCTTCTAATATTTTGGGCTTTTTTGTATTTTCATCACCGAAAGGGACTATGGATGAAAAAACGGTTGCCGATTATGTTTATAACAACGTACAGCGCACACTGGCAAAAGTTCCGGGGGTAGGCGGTGTTGATGTATATGCGGCACAGCTCAGTATGCGTGTGTGGCTCAATGCCGACAAAATGGCGGCAATGCAAATTAACGCCGGTGAGATTTATAATGCCATCTCGGGGCAAAACTATCAACCGGCCCTCGGCAAAGTCGGCGCCGCTCCGACCGAGGGTTCATCACCGATGGTCTATACATTGCAGACCAACGGACGTATGTCAACAGTCGAGGAGTTTGAAAATATCATTGTACGCACGGCTGAAGGCGGCGGTTTGGTGCGCCTTAAAGATGTGGCAAAAGTAGAACTCGGACAGGAGAATTATTCAATTTCCGGTCAATTTAACGGTAACGGTGCAGTCTCTTTGGCAATTAACCTTTCATCAGGCGCCAACGCTTTGGATACAATGGAAAATGTTAAAGAGGTTTTGGAAGAATTGGCAAAATTCTTTCCGGAGGATATGACATATACAATTGCTTACGATTCCACAAAATACATTGACGCTTCAGTTGAAGAAGTGGTGTTCACGCTTGTGTTGACATTGGCATTGGTGGTTGGTGTATGCTATTTCTTTTTGCAGGACTTTTATTCGACACTTATTCCGGCGCTGACCATTCCGGTTTCGATTTTAGGTACGTTTGCCGTGATTCTGGCACTTGGATACAGCATCAATATGTTTACGTTGTTTGCAATGTTGCTGGCCATCGGTGCTGTGGTTGATGATGCGATTGTGGTGGTTGAACGTGTGGTGTTTTTGATGCAACACAGCAATATGACGGCGCGTGAAGCTACCTTAAAAGCAATGAACGAAATTACCGGTGCGTTGGTGGCAACATCGTGCGTGTTGTTGGCGATTTTTGTGCCGGTCGGATTTTTGGACGGTATTGTCGGCAAGATTTATCAGCAATTTTCGGTAACGATTGCAACGGCGATTATGTTTTCTTTATTGAATGCGTTGACTCTTTCACCGGCATTGTGTGCACTGTTGATTAAAAAGATTCAGCCGCGAAAGTCTGGTTTTTGGTTTAGGGTCAATAATTTTATTGCCGGTGCAATCTATGTTTATTCGGTGGTTGTGTCGTTTATCGCCAAAAAACGCAAAGTTGTGCTGGCAATTTTTGTGCTGCTTTGCGTGTTGGTCGGTATTTTGTTCAAAACGGCGCAAACATCGTTTATTCCGGACGAAGACCAAGGTGTGATTGTTATGAGTTTGCAATTACCGGAAGGTGCGGCAAAACTGCGTACGGAATCATTGGTAGCCAAAGCAAATAAAATCATCAGACAGGAAAAAGGTGTGGAAAATGTTTCCGACGTCATCGGCTTTTCATTGATGGGCGGACGCGGTGAAAATGTGGCAATGTCGTTTATTGTGCTGAAACCGTGGGAACAACGCAAAGGTTGGGAGGATTTTTCAACCAATATAATGCATCGTTTGCAAGGTGCAATGACACAATTTCCGGAAGCTCAGTTTCAGTTTTTTGAAATGCCGGCTATTCCGGGATTAGGTACGGCAAACGGTTTGGATATTCGTCTGCAATCGCGTCAGAGTATGGATTATCAAAAACTTGATGCGGCATTGCAAAGTTTCTTGGCAAAGGTAAATCAGTTGCCGCAAGTGGCTTATGCTTATACCACATTTAATGCCAAAACGCCGAACATCTTTCTTGATATCGACCGCGAAAAAGCGGAGAGTATGAAAGTGTCGATGGGCAATATTTTTTCAACGCTTGAAACATATCTCGGTTCGGCATACATTAACGATATCAATCTCGGCACACAAGTTAATAAGGTAATGATGCAGTCTGATTGGAAATATCGTGACAATATAGATAACATCAACGAATTGTATGTGCAAAACAATCTCGGACGTATGGTTCCGATGCGGGGGCTTGTTGATTTGCACAAAGTTTTGGCACCGCGCGTGGTTGAGCGCTATAATCAATATCCGGCAGCGTCGGTGACGGCGGTACAAGTGCCGGGAAGTTCGACCGGTCAGGCAATGGCGGCGGTCGAAAACCTCATCTCCAGTTTGCCGAAAGGATTTAATATTGAATGGTCGACAATGAGTTATCAGGAAAAGCATACTTCCGGTCAAATCGGCTTTTTGCTGCTGCTTTCCTTAACTTTTGCGTATCTGTTTTTGGTGGCGCAATACGAGAGCTTTATTATTCCGGTACCGGTCATTATGTCATTGACGGTTGCGGTCAGCGGAGCGATGCTCGGACTGTTTTTCAGTGGAGAGGCTTTGAGTATTTATGCACAACTCGGGATTATTCTGCTGGTCGGTATGGCAAGTAAAAACGCAATTCTGATTGTGGAGTTTGCTCGTGATGAACGTGCCAAAGGTGCAACCATCGTTAATGCGGCAGTGCGTGGTCTGGCAGAAAGATTCCGTGCTGTGCTGATGACGGCATCGGCATTTGTTTTGGGCGTGTTTCCGATGATTATAGCAACCGGTGCGGCGGCCGCCAGCCGAAAGGCAATCGGTATTCCGGTATTTTGGGGAATGCTTGTCGGCACGCTCGGCGGTTTGTTTGTTATACCGATGTTTTATGCCTGGGTACAGGAAAAAAGCGAACGCTTTGCCAAGTGGCGAAGAAAAAGCACCAAAAAAGCATAAAGTTTGCTTTTATGACAACAAAAGCGTCGACAATGTAAATTGCCGACGTTTTTGTATGCGTGCATATTAAAAATTAAGCGATTTTTAAATAAAACAGATGTAATATACCTTTTAAAGAAAATAGGGGAAGAAAATGAAACGTACGAAAGTCGCTCTTGTATATGATTTTGATGAAACATTGAGTACAACATATATGCAGGATTATCTGCTGATACCCGAACTCGGAATGAAACCGAATGATTTTTGGCACGAGGCAAATGCGTGGTCAGCACAAAACGGGGTTGATCAGGTGACCGGCAGTATGTATTATTTTACAAAGTTGGCAAAAGAACGGGGATTTCATTTAACAAAAGAAAATCTTTCGTATTGCGGGGCATTTATCGTGTTTTTCAAAGGTGTGGAAGAATGGTTTGAACGCATCAATAAATACGGTAAATTCTTGGACTTGGATATTGAGCATTATATCGTTTCTTCCGGCTATGAAGAAATTATCGAAGGATGCGGCATCAGACGTTTTTTCAAAGATGTATACGGTTGTGCGTTTGCTTACGGTGATGACGGTTTACCGGTTTGGCCGGCACGGGTTGTGAATTATTCCGGTAAGGTGCAATATCTTTCCAAAATCAACAAAGGATTGGGAAAGTTTGATGATAAAATCGTTAATGAATATATGCCGGACGAAGAACGCCGGATTCCGTATACGCGGATTATTTATTTTGGTGACGGTATGACCGATATTCCGTCAATGAAAATGGTTAAAAATCACGGAGGAACCGCAATTGCTGTTTATAAACCGCACAGTCATCACAAATCTAAGGCGATTAAGTTATTGAAAGATAATCGTGTTAATTTTGCATTGGCGGCGGATTATCGCTCAGGTAAAGAGATAGACAGTGTTGTCAAAACTATCTTAAACAAAATTGCCACCGAACGCGATTTGGATATCTTGAAGAAAAAAGAAGATAAGAAAAAGCAAGGATAATAAGTTTATTAAAACAATTAAAAAGACCGCTGTTTTATATCAGCGGTCTTTTTCAATAACGAATAATATCAATAGAATTTCAGTTCAATCATATTATTTTTCTGGTCCGTACAGGCATTTACCGCGGCGGCAACCGGCATCAAACCTTTACCGGTGCAATAGGTTGCCTTGTTTCTTTGGGTAATCGGACTGACCGTGCATTTGGAAGTGAGTAAATCATCCGGCATTGCCTGATTGATGACCAAGCCGACGTAACCGTTACCGTTGGTACCTCCCCAATCGGCAATCGCAATATCAACACAGGCAGCCTTCGGTAATTGGTCAAAGTGAATGATAAAAGCCATTTGGTCGCCGACAATAGCCTTATCGGCCGAACGCATCGAAACAACACCTTTAAACTTGTTTTTGAAAACATAAGGCTTTGCAAATTCACCGTTGGAATCCAACACCAACATATCTTTCGGTGCCAAATCTGCCGTAAACATCACATTGGCAACCTCATCGCCGACTCCCAATCCGGAATAATTGCGCTGTGAACCGAAAGCAATTCGTGTATGCTGCGCCATTTGTGTTATATGTGAAATGGATTGATTGATATAGTTTTTTGAAATGGCTTTATTGTAGCCGGCAATGCCCATAACGGAGAGTACACCGATAATCGCCAACACACCGAGCATTTCAATCATTGTGCGGCCGTTTTCGTTTTGTTTCATATAAGATTTCCTTTGTATAGATTATTATTGTTTTTATATTAAAAACTTTATATCTTATCACAAGCTACCAAAAAGATATATAACTTTAGTTATACAGCTACATATTTTTAAGGGCAAGTGCTTCCAATTCTTTGAGTTGGTCGCGATACACCATAGCTTGCTCAAACTCCAGATTTTGTGCCGCTTCCCGCATCAGTTTGGTCAATTCCTTAATCTTTTTATCAATATTGCGGACCTTTTCCACATCTTTGGTATCGGTTTTAACAAAATCCGTTTCTGTCATTTCTTTTAAGGTTGAAGAAATACTTTTCTGAATGGTTTTCGGGGTGATGCCGTTGGCAATATTGTATTGTGTTTGCTTTTGACGGCGTCTGTTTGTTTCATCTAGTGCGATTTTAATTGAATCCGTTATTTTATCGGCATAGAGAATAACCCGTCCTTCGGCGTTGCGTGCCGCACGTCCGATGGTCTGTATCAGAGAGCGGGTAGAGCGTAAAAATCCTTCCTTGTCGGCATCTAATATGGCAACCAGTGAACATTCCGGAATATCCAAGCCTTCACGCAAGAGGTTAATACCGACCAAAACATCAAATTTACCCAAGCGTAAATCACGGATAATTTCAATACGTTCAAGTGTTTCTATATCCGAGTGCATATAGCGTACTTTAACGCCGTTTTCGTTTAGGTATTCGGTTAAATCTTCCGCCATTTTTTTTGTTAAGGTCGTCACCAGCACGCGTTCGCCTTTGGCTGCGGTTTTGCGACACTCCTCCATTAAATCATCAACCTGATTTTCCACCGGTCGGATAAGGCACAATGGGTCTGTCAAGCCGGTCGGGCGTATAACCTGTTCCGAGAACACGCCTTTACTTTGTTCAAGTTCCCAATCACCCGGGGTGGCAGAAACAAAAATCGTTTGCGGGCGCATTTTATCCCATTCCTCAAATTTGAGCGGGCGATTGTCTAAACACGACGGCAGACGGAAGCCGTATTCCGACAGCGTGGTTTTTCGATTGCGGTCACCGCGGTACATTGCACCGATTTGCGGTACGGCAATATGGCTTTCATCAATAAAGAGCAGGGCGTTTTTGGGAAAATATTCAAACAGTGTCGGCGGCGGTTCGCCCGGTTTGCGTCCTGTCAGATAACGCGAATAATTTTCGATACCTTTGCAGTGTCCTGTTGTATCAATCATTTCCAAATCAAAGCGTGTGCGTTGTTCCAAACGTTGCGCTTCCAGCAATTTGTTTTCGGCATTAAATTCTTTGAGCCTGATATCCAAATCTTCTTTGATGTGCGTCATCGCCTGAGAAAGCGCCGGCCGCGGTGTGACATAGTGATTTGCCGGATATACCGTAATTTCTTCAAGCTGCCGTGTTTTTTTGCCGGTCAGCACATCAAACTCGTATATTTCTTCGATTTCGTCACCAAAGAAAGATACTCTCCACGCTCTGTCTTCGTAGTGTGCCGGAAAAATATCCAGTGTATCACCGTTGACGCGGAATGTTGAACGTACAAAATTGACGGTACACCGCTCATAAAGCAGATTCGCCAGCTGTTTGTTGATTTCGTGAATATCAATCACATCGCCGACTTTAAGCGTAAACACCATTGAAGAATAAGATTCCATACTGCCCAAGCCGTAAATACAGGATACCGATGCCACAATAATCACATCGCGTTCTTCCAAAACATTACGCGTTGCACCGTGACGCATACGGTCGATTTGTTCGTTGATGGCCGAGTCTTTTTCTATATATGTATCTGTTTTCGGAATATATGCTTCCGGCTGATAATAATCATAATACGACACAAAATATTCAACGTTGTTATGCGGAAAAAATTCCTTCATTTCGGCATAGAGTTGTGCCGCCAAGATTTTATTCGGTTCCATAATCAGCGCCGGACGTTGACATTGCTCGATAATTTTTGCCATTGTGAAAGTTTTGCCTGAACCGGTAACACCGAGCAGAACCTGATTGCGAACACCTTGCTCAACACCTTCGCATAATTCTTTAATGGCCTGCGGTTGGTCACCGGAAGGTTCAAACGGACTTTCGATTTTAAATGGATTATCTGCACTCATTTTCAGTAACTGAATTTATAAAACGAACGCAGATATTCGCCGATTTTTTGCTTGTCGGCCAACATTTCTTTGGTCGGTTTCGGCGGCAGTTCCGTGCCTTTTTGTTTGGCAACGCGAACTTCGGCCTTATACATTTCAACGGCATATTGCGCCAGTTCCGGTTGCGAATAATTTTCAATCATATAATCAATCTCACCGTTTTGCATATTTTGAATGGCGGCAATGGCGGCCGGAGATGCCACATACGCATCGCCGACGGTGTTCATATCCGTTGCTTGTGCGTTTGCATTACAAACAATGCCGCAACCGACGATTGACAATACAAAAAACGGAATAATTTTTTTCATTTTCAACTCCTTGATTATTTCATCAGTTTTCGAATGCTTCGGGTTGTATCCTGTTGCAGGTTTTTCAAAGCGTTCATCTTGTCATAATAATAATTTTCGATAGACATTTTGGCGTCATCATATTTTTGTTGCATATTTTCCATATAACGGTTGTATGCTGCTGCGGCATCATCTATGGGATTCGGCATTTCTGCCGCAGAACGGCGCGATTTTATGGATTTATGCGAACCGCCGTTCTGACCGATGTTGTTCAAAAAATCAGCCATTGCACCGCTTTGAGTATATTTCGCACTCGGGGTGGTCTGAAACGGAGATGCAAAAAAATTCATTAAGATATTGAAATTAACATTGACGACAGTCGGCTGCTTTGTATCGGTTTGATTTTGTTCATTCTGCACCGATACGGAATGTGTTTCCTGTATTGTATATGTTTCCGGCGCGGCATTCAGCCAAGGATTGGCAGGTAATCCTTCTGCTGCGGCAGGCAAACTCAATACCGTGATAACAAACAGATAATTTGCAAAAAAACGATACATTAAAACTCCTTGTCATACAATTTTTTGCTACTTTAACATAAAAAATATCAAATGTCAGTATATTCTTTTATTTATTTTTTCTTTTTTGTTTTGGTTGCCGGTTTTGGGGGCTGAGAATTATTTTTTGCTGCCTTTTCGACAGCATCTTTTTCCGGTTCGATACCGTAAGCGCAGAAGTCTTTCGGTTCGGCGGATCTTTGTACGATATAGGCCGGTGTGTTGACAACGGTGGAATTAGCCGGAATATCTTTGATGACAATTGCATTCGAGCCGATTTTAACGTTGTCGCCGAGTGTAATCGGTCCCAAAATCTGCGCGCCCGAACCGATGGTGACATTGTTGCCGATTGTCGGGTGTCGTTTGTCGAGTTTTTTTCCGTTTTCATCATAGAGTTTGCGTCCGCCGAGCGTGACATCGTGATACAGTGTCACATTGTCGCCGATGACGGTTGTTTCGCCGATAACAACGCCCATACCGTGGTCAATCATAAAACCGGTGCCGATTTTGGCACCCGGATGAATTTCAATACCGGTTAAAAAACGTGCAAATTGGGATAATATCCGCGCCGTGAGCAAAAAATCGTTCTGCCACAGCCAATGCGATATGCGATGTATGATAATTGCGTGCAGTCCGGAAGAACATATAACGGCCTCGAGTTTTGTGCGCGTGGCGGGGTCTCTGTCCATAATTGCCTGAATGTCTTGCAAAATTAACTTGTATTTTGAATTCATCTTGTGTTATACTCCAAAAGTTATCATATTTTATGATAAGATATAATGTGTTAAAAAATTATAACAAAGTGGAAAATTATGGAAGAGGTTATATTTAACGGTCAGGAAGGCCGCCTTGAAGGAAGATATTATAAGAGCCCGCGCGCCAATGCGCCGGTTGCGTTGATTTTGCATCCGGATCCGATGTTCGGCGGTACAATGAACAATAAAGTCGTGTATACGCTGTTTCGTTGTTTCCAAGATTTGGGATTTTCCGTATTGCGTTTTAATTTTCGCGGCGTCGGGCGTTCACAGGGACAATTTAACAACGGTGTCGGAGAACTTTCTGACGCCACGGTGGCGCTTGATTGGTTGCAGAATATGAATCCGGATGCCAAACAATGTTGGATTGCCGGTCATTCGTTCGGTGCGTGGATCGGCTTGCAATTGTTGATGCGGCGTCCGGATATCAATAATTTTATTGCCGTAACACCGCCGGCAAATGAGAAGGATTTTTCGTTTTTGGCGCCGTGTCCGGCATCCGGCTTGATTATCCAGGGCGGACAAGATGAATTTGTACCGCCGCTGATGGTTGAAACAATGGCGCGTCGTTTAAATATGCAGCGCAATGTGGATATTGACTTTGCAATGATTGAAGATGCCGATCACAAATACAGCGGTCATCTGCCGGATTTGTATAAAATCAGCGGACAATATGTTATAAGAGCTATGCAGCAACGTGCGCCGAGTAAAAAACAACGCGGCAGACGCAGAAAATCTGATTTGGATGACGAGCTGTTGCTTGAAAATGATGATATGAATGATGAAGAATATCTTGATGAAGAATATTCAGATACGGAAGATGAGGATTAGCCGTGGCAGAAAATAAAGAAAAGACAACACCGCAGAAAACAGCGGAAGGAAATTGGTTTACCGGTGCATTTGCCGAAAATGTCAAAACCGTTATATTAGCCGTTTTTATTGCTTTGCTTATCCGTAGTTTCTGGCTTGAACCGTTTCGGATTCCGTCCGGCTCAATGTATCCGACACTGCGGGTGGGTGATTATTTGTTTGTAACAAAATATACTTACGGCTATTCTCGTTATTCTTTCCCGCTCGGTTTGCCGATTTTTGGCGGCCGCATCGGTTACAAATCACCGGAACGCGGTGATGTTGTCGTGTTTAAGTTTCCAAAAAATACACATACCGATTTTATTAAACGCATTATCGGTCTGCCCGGGGATACGGTACAGGTTAAAAACGGCAGACTGTATATCAATAACAAACAGGTTGAACGCGAAGAAATCGGACGTTATATTATTGATGAATACGTCAATATGCCGGAGTTTTATAAACAATATACCGAAACCTTGCCGAACGGAGTAAAACATCAGATTCTCGAAATCTCCGACAATGAACGGATTGTGGA
Organism: Alphaproteobacteria bacterium; assembly: GCA_017479985.1. Classification (GTDB taxonomy): domain Bacteria; phylum Pseudomonadota; class Alphaproteobacteria; order RF32; family CAG-239; genus RUG410. The sequence goes on from JAFVBL010000001.1 coordinate 33,782, forward strand.
TAATACGGACGAGTTTGTTGTGCCGGAAGATTCGTTCTTTGTGATGGGAGATAATCGTGATCGCTCGGACGACAGCCGTATCAGCGTCGGTTTTATGCCTAAGGAAAATTTGGTCGGCAAAGCAAAGTTTATCTTTTTCTCACACGATGATAAAGGTGCTGTTTATAAACCGTGGACGTGGTTCAGAGCCGTTCGTTGGAATAGATTTTTTATGAGGATTCAATGAATTATGGAAAAGTTACAGCAAAGATTGCAGTATAAATTTCATAATCCGAAACTGTTGCAGCAAGCCCTGACACACAGCAGCGTGACCGGTAATGAACGTCGTAATTACGAACGTTTGGAATTTTTGGGTGATCGTGTATTGGGAATGACAATGGCTCATTTGCTGTATAAAATGTTTCCTGACGATCGGGAAGGGAGTTTGGCGGCACGGCACGTTAAATTGGTGCGCGCCGATGCCGTTGCCGAAGTCGTAAAGCGGCTGAAAATTGATGAGTACATTATTGCCAAAGACCGAGAAACAACCCAGAGTATAAATGTGTTATGCGATGTCGGCGAAGCGATTATCGGTGCAATTTACATTGATTCGAATATTGAACAGGCGATTGCATTTGTCGAGCGTAATTGGTGCGGTATGATAGATATGGCGGAAACAGGGTCGGCAAAAGATTATAAAACACAACTGCAAGAAAAGTTTCAAGCACAAAAGCTACCGGTTCCGGTGTATGAGGTTTTGGCAAAAGTCGGAACGGAACACGAGCCTGTTTTTACGATAAAAGTTGCACTCAATAATGAGGTTTTTGCCCTTGGATACGGGAAAAATAAAAAATCGGCGGAACAACAAGCTGCACAAAATTTGTTGCAAAAGATGGAGTAGATGATGACACAGACAAGATGTGGATATGTCGCTTTAATCGGTGCCCCGAATGCAGGAAAGTCAACAATAACAAATAATTTTGTCGGCTCGAAAGTTTCGATTGTGACGCCGAAAGCACAAACCACGCGCACCACCGTTAAAGGTATCGGCGTTTATGACAATACGCAAATAATATTTCTTGATACGCCGGGGATTTTTGCACCGAAACGGCGTTTGGACCGAGCAATGGTGGCACAAGCGTGGAACGGTTTCGGCGATGCCGATATCAATGTGTTGGTGGTTGATGCACGTCGCGGAATGAATGAAGAAACATCTGCAATTATTGACGAATTGATTAAACGTAATGCCCGTGCCGTATTGGCATTTAATAAAATCGACCTGATGAGTGAAGAAGAATTGCAAACACTTAAAGAAGAATTTGAAAATATATTTGAGTTTGATGCCGTGTTTGCATTTTCGGCACAATCCGGTGACCATATAACAGATTTTTATCAGTATTTGGCCGATAATCTGCCAATCAGCCCGTGGTATTACCCCGAAGAACAAATGTCGGATATGCCGCTCAGGTTATTAGCCGCCGAGGTTGTGCGCGAAAAGCTGTTTTTAAACTTGCGGCAGGAGCTGCCGTATGCCTTGACGGTTGAACCGGAAGTTTGGGATCATAAAGAGGACGGCTCAATTCGTGCCGAGATGACGATTTATGTGGCACGTGAGGGGCAAAAGACGATTGTTTTGGGTAAAAACGGTGCGATGATAAAAAAAATCGGTCAAAGCGCACGATTGGAGCTGGAGGAATTGCTCGAAGAACGTATCCATTTGTTTTTGTTTGTAAAAGTGCGTGAAAATTGGGCAGAAGATCCGGCGCGATATGCCGATTGGGGATTGAATTATAAGGCGTAAATACGACTTGTTATGCTGAGCCATAGGCGAAGATTCTCTCGACGCCGTGCGGATTTGGGTGTTATAACCTCAGAGAAAAAGACTCGTCATCGTGAGGAGTGCTTAAAGCACGACGTGACAATATCCACTCTCGCTGTGCGTCCTCGGGCGAAAAAAATAAAGTCACCCCTCCAAACCGACAGGTTTGGTCTTGGAGTCTTCTGCTTTTCATTACGCATTTTCCACAATTCGTGCTCGATTTGGCGCGTTGTTTCTCTATCTAACAGAAAACCTTTTTTGGTCATTTTCAGAACTCCTTAATTTGTTAAATCAAAACAAAAACGACCACTCAAAAAGCGGTCGGGAGTTCACAACTGTTATGTAATCAGTCCGGTCT
>JAFVBL010000009.1 GCA_017479985.1 Alphaproteobacteria bacterium
GATGAGGAAAAAATCAAACATTATGTAGAGTTTCAAGGACGACAGGATTTAGGTCAGCTCCGACTGGAGCTGTAACGAAAAGGCTCTCCAAAGAGAGCCTTTTCTATAGAACCCCCAGTTTACTGGGGGATATCTATTTTGTTGTTGACAAAATATTGCACTGTGTTATACTTATACCGCTTATGCATTATTGATAGTAGATTATTGATTGTATTATTAAAGAATTGGGATTAACCACCCGAAACGGCAATACGAGCAATCATAAACGTCGAACACTTTGATGATAGGCAGGCTGTGTGCAAAGACCGCTTGCGGTTATTGGTTCCTCACACAACCTTAACAAATTTACGCCGTGGGAACCGGTGTGCTGTTAAAATATTATACAATATGGCAGCAAAAGCTATTTCAACTTGGGTGTCTGACTTTTGTATTTTTGTCGTCAGACTGTGTGTTTTTATTTTGCTCGGCAATCCGTTGTCGATGTTTGTTCTTAATCTGTTGATGCCGCGTAAAACGGCTGAATTCGCTCAAAACCATAACATTTTCGGCGAAAGAATCTATGCTTTCTATGAGTGTTTGGCTTGCGAATGGCCCTTTTACTGGGCAAAGTGGTGGATGAAACTTGATGATATTCGGAAGTATTCGGTTAAAAAGCAAATCAAATACTTTTTTAAGGTGTCGTTTAAAAATAACACTGCCGTCGAGACACTCAAGAAAATGATGTCTTTCGAGGGTATGAATTTTAATGATGCTTGTGAAAAGCTGTTTTTTGAATACGGTGATAAAAGATTGCCAATAGAAGAGTGTCGTTCACGTATGGTAAATCAATGTATAGTCTCTTGGAGAGCGCACGTAACAGTCAGAGAGTTTATGATGCGCAATGTTCGGTTGGATTATTACGCATTTTGTGATGTCATCAAGCGAGCAAAAACAGATACTCAAATGCAAGACGAGCTGAAGGCGTATATCTCCAGAGGAGCCGTCAGTTATGACCAGTTGGAGTTGTTGATTGACGGTGTGACTACCAACTCCGGCAGTGCCGACTTGCAGATGCTCGGCGTGTTGATTGATTATGTTAAGCGCTACGGTATCAGCAAAGAACATTTAGCTCGCATTAAAGAGCAATATCCGATACCGTGCGCCGCATTGGTTGAAGAATCGGCAATATGGCATACGCAGATGAAAGCGCTTAAGTCTTTTAAGGATACCGATAAGGGACGTTCGGCGTGGCGAAAATTCTGTAAAGAAACATTTGAAATTCTGCCGGAGGTGCAAAGTCAGATGTCTCAAGCACAATATGCTATTTTCCACAATGTGGGATGCAAGCTTAGCGCTGAGGCAATTAAAGCATTTTTAAGCCGGTCGGATAAAGTGTTGTGGCGTGCCGTGTTTGTCAAAGAAAACGAGACTTGCAAAAGTGGTGAAATTCGGGAGTTTATTCGCAGTAACGCTGATTTGGAATCGGCATACAAAGAAGCACTTGAAATTCAGAAAAAAGCTTTCGAGAAGTAATTGATTTAATCCCTATTAAAAAGACTGACGGATTTTTATTCGTCGGTCTTTTTTAATATCCGTAATGCGGTCGGAAACGTTTGAAAAATGTTACACTGACAACAAGAGCCAAACTTTCGGCAACGATAATCGCTGTCCAAATACCGTTTAAACCCCAAAAAACAGGTAAAATGAATACGCACAGACATTCAAAAATCATTGTGCGGCAAACGGAAATTATCGCGGAAATCAAGCCGTTATTAAGTGCTGTGAAAAAACCGGAAGCATAAATGTTAAAACCGGCGAGCAAAAATGACAGTGCATAAATCCTGAAACCATACGTCGTCATAGATGTTAATTTCTCATCATAACCGACAAATATACCGGCAATCGACTCGGAGGTAATTTCCGCCAAACCGGTCAGTAATATCGCCGCCGCTGCAATCAGGCACAAGCTTTTGCCGAACAAATTTTGCAATTCGGTTTTGTTTTGCGCACCGAAATGGTAACTGACAATCGGGTTTGTACCGATACTGTAACCCAAAAAAGCCGCCAAAAAAATAAAATTAACATAGCTGATAATACCGTATGCAATGACACCGCTTTCGCCGACAAGACGCAACAGTTGGTAGTTGTAGAGCATACCGACGAGAGACATCGAAATATCGGATAAAAACTCACTGATGCCGTTGGTACAGGTTTTGATTAAGGCACTTGCGTAGAATCTTGTGCGTCCTAAGCCGAGCAGACTTTTATTCGGCAACGCAAAATACATAAGCGGTACAACGGCACCGATAAATTGACTGATTGCCGTTGCCCACGCTGCGCCGGCAAGTCCCCATCGCAAACCGATAATCAGCCAAGCGTCAAGTGCAAAATTTATCAAACCGGCAACAACCGTAATCGTCAGTCCGAATTTCGGACGTTCTGCCGTTACCATAAAAGATTGAAAAATAACCTGCAGCATTAAAAACGGAATTGCCGGAAACAAAATCCGCCCGTAAGTCAGGCAATCGATAAATAATTGTCCTTGCACACCGAACAATCCGACCATAGATTTGAGCAGCAGCAGACCGATAACGGAGAATATTGCGCCGACGGCAAGGGTTGTATAAATGAGCAATGAAAAAATTTGCCGTGCTTTATGTTTCTTTCCTTCTCCCAGAGTTTTGGCAACCAATGCGTTGCCGCCGCTGCCGAACATAAAACCGATGGCCCCCAGAATCATAATAAACGGCCATACAATGTTGACGGCGGCAAACGGTGTCGGACCGGCAAAATTTGCCACAAACAGTCCGTCAACCACACTGTATATTGATGTGAAAATCACCATAACGATTGACGGAAACGAAAATCGCAGTAATTTTCCGTATGAAAAATGGTCGGACAGTTGAATATTCATTGCAAACACCTTTGGTTGCGCTTAGCTATACCTTGTGTCTGCGCGGTTGTCAAGTTCTATAAAAATTGTGCGGCAACATCAGGTTTGTTCGGGCGTACCAGACATTCCAAGCCGCGACACTCGGCCTCGTCAAGTGCAATCATTTTATTGATAATACGTAATGTTTCTTCTATACTGCGTTCCATTTTACGGTCATAAACGGCCTGATAGCGCACGGTATAGCTTTTATCAATCAAAAACGTTGCGCGCTGGGCCATACCGTCGGTGCGTAAAACACCGTATTTTGTGCTTATCTCTTTGCTTAAGTCGGAGATGAGCGGAAAATTGATTTGTCCGATTCCGCCGCTTTCAAACGGCAATTTCCGCCACGCCGAATGTGCCGAAACGGAATCCACGCTGATTGCCGCTACTTTGACACCGCGGCCGTTTAATGTTGTACACGCTTGGTCAAAAGCAGTTATTTCTTTCGGGCATACTGCCGAAAAATCGGCGGCATAAAATATTAAAAGTGCATATTCGCCGGCAATGTAATCGAAAAAATTAAAACTTTCATTAACCGAACCGTCCGCCAGAACTGCCGGTGCGCTGAAATTAAGTGCTCGTGAGCCGACACTGATGTTGTTGCATATACGTGCGGGTACCGAATCGGTACGAATGTAGCTTCGTGCCATATTTCCCGGTGATGTGCAACCGCAGTTGTCATCGTCCGAACAATCGCAGCGGCTGGCATAATCGTACGCCCAAACTTGTGTATTCTTCATTGTAAACCTCCTTTGTTTTGACGGAAATATAAGATGAAACCGGCATCTTTCAAGCAAACTTTCAGGCTATATTTTGCAAAAGTTTTATGAGCAGGGATAAAGTGAATCAGAGTTTTAGGTGGAGTTTTTGTTTTTTAAGACGAAAAACAGAATCATTGTTGACAAGGCGGGATTTTCATTATATCTATGCGTTCGATATTTGAATTATTTAAAAATTTTGAAGATTATAATTATCGGAAATATGAAAAATCAAACAAAACGCAAAGTTATGCAAATCGGCGATTTTATGCTGCGAAACAATCAATGTTCTTCGGTACAGACTGATGTCCGCGCCAAAGGAATATTTGTGAATGAAAAGTACTATCTCGATATCGATTCAATGCTGAAAACACCGGTTTCCAAAAAAGAAGCACTGACCTACGGACGTAAGCTGAAAATGGCACTTCCGACAAAGACGCAGATGCGCTGGATTGAACAGAACTTGGATGTTATCAATAAAAGTCTGTTAAGTATCGGCCGCGGCGATTGTCTTTTGTTTGGCGCAATCTTAAAAGAGTTTTGGACACGTTATGAAAAAACAACGGGTTCCGCCGGCGAGCGCCGCAGCGTATTGTTTTTGGTACCTATTTGAGAGAATAAAAAAAGACGACAGCCTTGTTATAGGGTATCGTCTTTTTTTATGTTCAATAAGGAGATTTATTCCCAATCATCCATATCTTCTCCCTCGTACCAGTTTTCCGGCAGGATTTTCAGGTTGATTACTTTGCGTGCGGCGAGATTGCCTAAAAGACCAGCTACAACGCCGATTGCGAAAAACAGAAGTCCGGTTTTCTTTTTCATTTTTCTTTCGGTTTTTTTGGGTAATACTTATGTTGAATAAATGTTTCCAATATCCAAAGTATCCGAACGGACACAAAAATTTCTTAAATATAATCTGAGTATGCTAAAGATATGACAAAATTTTGTTTAAGTCAATATGAAAAATAAAAAAAAATTCATTATTTTATCTGCAAACACATTTTTTATTACCCGATTGACAAGGTCGCTTTTTGCTTGTATTATCAGCCGGAATTTGAAATTCAAGAAAGGTATGACGATGAATTTTCAGGAATTAAAACGTAAATTGCAAGATTTTTGGTCGGCGCGCGGTTGTACGATAGGCGAACCGTATGATGTTGAAAAAGGTGCCGGCACAATGAATCCGCTTACATTTTTCGGGGCACTCGGCGAAAAGCCTGTGGCGCGTGCGTATGTTGAGCCATCGCGGCGGCCGGCGGACGGACGGTACGGTGATAATCCGAATCGGTTGTATCAACATCATCAGTTTCAGGTGATTATTAAACCGTCACCGATTGATATTGTCGATACCTACATTGAAAGCCTTGAGTATATCGGTTTTAATAAAAACGAACACGATATCCGCTTTGTTGAAGATAACTGGGAATCGCCGACACTCGGTGCTTTCGGTAAGGGTTGGGAAGTATGGCTCGACGGTATGGAAATTACACAATTTACTTTTTTCCAAGAAATCGGCGGAATGACCTGCAAACCGGTAACGGCTGAAATTACCTATGGTTTGGAGCGTATTGCAATGTATTTGCAAAATGTTGAAAATGTATATGATTTGCAATACAGTGAGAGTGAAAAATACGGCGAAGTTTATCATCGGCGCGAATATGACCATTCTAAATATTGCTTTGAATTATGCGATGAAAAACAGCTTTTACAAGATTTTGATAACTACGAGCGCGAATCGAAACGGCTGGTGACACTCGGCAATATTTTTACCGCATACGATTTTGCGCTTAAATGTTCGCATACCTTTAATGTGTTAGATGCCCGCGGAGCCATCAGCGTAACCGAACGCGCGCATTATATTGCCCGAATCCGTGCGTTGATGCGCGAAGTCGCAAAATTGTACTTATCTCAAGAATGCTAAAGGAGTTTTGAAAATGTCTGCAAATAAGTTTTTATTGGAAATAGGTATTGAGGAAATTCCGGCGCAATACGTTAAAAAAATGGCAGAGAGCATTGAAACAAACGTACAAAAAGCTTTGAGCGAAAACAATATAGAATACGGCAATGTGTATGTTTATTATACGCCGCGCCGTCTGGTGCTTTTGGTAGAGCAAATGGCTGAAGTTATAGCCGGTACAATGCAAGAGGTTAAAGGACCGGCAAAAAAGAGTGCGTTTGATGAACAAAACAATCCGACTCGTGCATTGCAAGGTTTTTTAGCCGGTCGCAAGCTGACTCTCGAAGATACGTTTATTAAGGATATTAACGGCGTTGAATACATTTTTGCAAATCAAAAAACAGAAGCAAAAAATACGACCGATGTGTTGGCGGGGATATTGCCGAACCTTATTATGTCGATATATCAGCCGAACCCGATGCGTTGGAATACGTTCAGCAGCAAGTTTATTCGGCCGATTCGCTGGATTTTGTGCTTTTTGGGCTCGGTGCAGGTGAATTTTGAGTTGGAATTTGTTAAATCCGGCAATACCACACGCGGACATCGCACACTTGCCAATCACGAAATTCCGGTGACTTCCGTTGAAGACTATTTGGCGAAACTGCCGGCAGCGTACGTTATCTTAAACCAAGATGAGCGCAAACGGATTATTTTGGCGCAGATTAAACAACTTGAAGAACAACAGAATATCGCTGTGCCGACAGATGCGGATTTGCTTGATGAAATCGTTAATTTGGTTGAATATCCGACGGCGGCGGCCGGCAGTTATGATGTTGCCTTTTTGGCGTTGCCGGAGCCGATTATTATTACGCCGATGAAAGACCATCAGCGCTATTTTCCGGCGTATAAAAACGGCAAACTTACCGATAAATTTGTGTTTGTGCGCAACGGCAACGACTATTGTATTGAAAACGTGATTAAGGGTAATCAGCGCGTGTTAAGTGCTCGGCTTAAAGACGGTGAATTTTTCTATAACGAGGATTTAAAAACTTCTCTTGCCGAAAAAGCAAAAAAGTTGCCTGATGTTGTCTTTCAAACCAAACTCGGAAGTTATACCGAAAAAATGGCGCGTGTTGCCGATATTGCCTTGAATTTGAACAATCTTTTGGGGTTGAAGTTATCCGATAAAATAACAACAACTGTGCCGTTATTGAAAGCGGATTTGGTGTCGGCAGTTGTCGGTGAATTTTCGGAGATTCAAGGGGTTATGGGCGCTATTTATGCACGCCACGACGGATATGCCGAAGATGTATGTTTGGCTGTTGAAGAACAATATCTGCCGCGCTTTGCCGGTGACAAATTGCCGCAATCGGTTTTGGGCGCAGTGATTGCAATAGCCGATAAGCTTGATTCGATTATGGGCTTATGCGCAGTTAATCTCAAACCGACAGGCTCTCAAGACCCGTTTGCGCTGCGTCGGCAGGCAATCGGTATTTTGGCAACGGTTAAGGTACATAACTTCAACCTCAATTTGAGTGCGTTTATTCGGTCTTCGGCCCCGCTTTATGCAAAATTCTATACGGCGGAAAATATGTCGGAAAGCGATTTTGCCGACTATGTCGTAAACTTTTTTGCACAACGCCTGTCGATTATGCTTAATGAGGATATGGGCTTTGCCATCAGTGAAGTAATCAATAAGATAGACTTGTCATCGCTGAATATGAGCGAAATTGTGAAAAAGGCCGAAGCTGTTGCTCATTTAAACGGTACGCCGGATTTTGAAAAGATGATGCAGGTAATGCAGCGCATTGACAAGATGATTGCCGGTAAACCGGCGGCAGAAAATATTGTTGCCGATTTGGTTACAAATGCCGATGAACAAACAATGATGAGTGCGTTTTACGGCTGTCGGGAATATGCGGAAATGGCACTGAAAAATGCTGATTATAAAACTTTTATCGCAAACATTTCTCCGTGTTTGGAATCAATTAACGCATTTTTCGATCATAACCTTGTGATGTCGGAAGATTTGGCTGAACGTGCAAACCGTATGGCGGAATTGAAATTGATTTCCGATTTGATGCATAAATTTGTGCAGTAAGATTATTCGTGCTGCCAACTCTTTGCCGCACGATTGATGCAATCGGCATAAGAGTGGCGATTTGTCTGCGGATAAGCAATTTTTCCGCAGACAATTTTTTTGTTTGCGGCGATAATTTCCGGCACTTCCCAAGCTTTATTCTCAAGTTTGTATCGTGCCAAATCGGCAAAAAGACGCGCTTCCATAAAATCACCGAATGCAGACTGCCGAACGGTCGGCAGAGCAGAAAATTGCTGTCTTAATTTATCAAACATTATTCGGTGTTCCGGCAAAATATAACCTTTTCCGCTTAATAAATCTTCAAAACTCCGGCGCACAATAGGATTTTTCCACCCGCCGCCGAACAAAATAAAATCGGACGGCATAGTCATATTATTCGGCACCAACGTCAGCGCTTGCACGGCAATATATGCCGCAAAATATTCAAATGTGTGTACGGCATCGGCAAACGGAATTTTTTGAACCGACACATAATCAAAAATCTCATCTTTATGATAATACGCCGGATCGCCTGATTTCGGCAACGGCGTTTCGTAATATTTGCGCCCGAAGTCAAACAGAGTTTGCAATAAGCCTGTTCTCAGTTTCCCCTGCTTGCCGAACATACCGTCTTTATCGAACATTTCTGCGGTGTGTCGGCGAATATAGCCGTCGATGTATTCGTTAAACGGACCGGCATCGGCACCGAGTTGAGCCGTGCCGTTTTCAATCAATGCAAAATTTGAAGTGTTGCCGCCGTTATAGTAACAACCGTCGCCTTCACTTGCGGCAATATGCGCATTGTGCGGCGGTACCAGCGGTGCACCGTCAAATCCGGCCATAATATAATCGGAACGAAAATCATATATAACGGGAATATCCGTCAAATCTGCCAACATTTGTCCCGAACCGATTTGTAAGGTATAAGGCTCCGTGCCGTCGAGGCGTGCTTTGCTTGGCGGATTGTGATCCAGTGTTTTGCCGTGAAAACCGACGGCATCGATTGTGCGCTTGTCGATTCCGTTTAAGCGGCACAGTTCATTGATGCACGCGGCAATTTGATGTACATATCGGTCGTGTATCGGCAGAAATTCAGGCAAAGCCGCAATTTCGGCGCGGGTTTTGTTGCAGACTTTGGTGCGCAGTGCTTCGATTTTGTCTTGCATATCTTTGTCGTAAGGTTTGGAATATGTGCAAATATCGCACATTTTATCGCCGTCAAATTCGGTTAAGACCAAATCTATCGCATCCATTGAATTGCCTGTCATATTGCCGATAATTCTGTATTTTGCCATTTTTCCTCCGTTTTTATCACTATATCACGGTCAGATTAAAACGCAAGCCGGTGCGTTGATAATTGTGTATTTTTGATTGAATCCGCGCGATTTTGAGCTATGATGGCAAAAAATAAAATTTGAAAGGAACTTGAGATGTCTAAAACTGTTTTGTTAATGGTTGCAATGATGTTGCTTTTTATGTATGTCGGAAATGCACTCGGCGGTGAACAAGGTATGCAAACAGCGTTTTTAGCTGCCGCCGGTATGAATTTTTTCAGTTATTTCTTTAGCGACAAGTTGGTGTTAAAGCAGTATAACGCTACGGAAGTTACGGCACAAACCGAACCGCAGTTGTATCAAATAGTGCAACGTCTTGCAAATAAAGCCGGTTTGCCGATGCCGAAAGTTTATATTATACCGGAGCAGGTTCCGAATGCTTTTGCTACGGGACGCAATCCAAGCCACGCCGCCGTTGCCGCAACACAAGGGTTGCTTAATATGATGACACCGCAGGAAGTTGAAGGTGTTTTGGCGCACGAAATGAGCCACGTTAAGCATCACGATATTTTAATCGGTACGGTTGCCGCCGTGTTTGCCGGTGCGATTGCGATGCTTGCCAATATGACACGCGGTACGGCATCTCAACAAAACAGCGGACAACGCAATAACTGTGTTTTTGCAGCCGTTTTATTGCCTATTGCCGCAACCGTTATCCGTATGACTATTTCGCGTACACGGGAGTATAAAGCAGATGAAGGTGCCGCCTATTTAACCGCACATCCGGAATGGCTGATGAGTGCGCTTTCCAAACTCGACGGTTATTCTCGGCAATATCAGATGCAACGTGCAACATCACAGACGGCACATATGTTTATTATGAATCCGTTTAACGGTATAAAAGGATTAACACAACTGTTTGCCACGCACCCGAGTACGGAAGACCGTCTCAAAGCATTGGCACAGATACAGCAGAAGTTGCATTGATAAAAGTGAAAATTCGTTAAGAAAAAATATAAGAGCCTTGAAAGTTACAATATAACAGTCAAGGCTCTTATGTTATTCAGTCTTCAGATATGGTTGAATATAGTCATCCAATCGCTGCCGTTTCTCGTAATCCCATCCCTCAATATACAGAGGGCCAAAGCAGATAACGGGCGTATTGATGTACGAGTCTAGACCGTAGTCTTGCTTGGCGGCCTTCAGAAAATATCGATTGCCGGCAAGGTCAATATCGATAAATCGGATTGCCGCGTTCGGATAGGTCTGCGTAACATACTCCTTAGCGGCACAGCTGTATCCGCAGGTCGGAGAGTGCAAAAAGGTAACAACGGTCAGGCTGTTTTCTGCTACACTGTAGTCGGTGTCGTTCTCGTGATCCCACATACAAGATGTCAGCGTTGTCAGAGTGAAAACGGCGCACAAGATGAATACAATCTTTTTCATAATTCAAAGTTTTTTTGTGAATAAATAATAGTATGTAAATAAAAAACGATTTCAGGATAGAAGATACATCAAATAAAATATTTTGTCAATATTTTATTTTCAAAATATTATGCTTTTTGCGGGTGTGCACTGCATATAAATTTTAGCTGTCCGAAACTTCTTCGCCTTTGTGTACCACAACCTGAGGGAACGGAATCTCCACGCCTTCTTCAATAAAGCGTTTGTTGATGGCGTATCGCAGTTCGCTCGGAACGACCCAGCCTTTGCGAATGTCGCTTACATAACAACGCAATTCAAAATCTAAGCTGCTTGAGCCGAAATCTTTGAAAATAACGTATGGCGCCGGATTTTTCATAACAGCTTTGTGCGCATTGGCACAATCAAGCAAAATCTTGGTCACTTTTTCAACATCGGAACCGTACGCCACACCGACGGCAACACTTTGGCGTGAGGTAAAATCACCGTGCGTTTTATTGGTTACGGTAGAAGAAATAAGTGTTGCGTTCGGAATAATAACGCTCATTTTATCAAAGCTCAGCAGTTCGGTTGAGCGAATGTTGATTTGTTTAATCGTTCCTTCCACACCGCTTAAAACAACCCAATCGCCGACCTTAAACGGGCGTTCGAGCAAAATAATGATGCCGGCCACAAGGTTTTTAATTACATCTTGCAGACCGAAGCCGATACCGACGGATAAGGCACCGGCAATGAATGCAAGGTTTGTCAGGTCGACACCCATCGCAATAATGGCGAGCAACGTGGCGATGATAAAGCCGACAAAGCTGACGCCGGAAACAAGCGAATGTTTTATGCCGTCGTCCATATCAATCTTTGCCAGAACATTTTCTGCCAAGCGTGTTTTGATAATACGCACCAAAGCCAGCGAACCGAAAAATACGGCAATGCCGAGAGCAATCGCAATCAGTGAAATCTGTATGCCTCCGATTTTAAATCCGAAAAGCAACTTTTTGGCGGCGGACAGCATAAAATCTCCCGGAAGCCCCCATAAATTAAGCAACATAAAGATGACAACCAGAAGCATCGTCGGATTGATAACGGCGCGCAGCCAAAAATCCATTTTCTCGGTCAATTTTTTGCGACCTCTGAAATTTTTCATCCACGGACCGTTGATGACAATACGTTTAATAATATCAATAATCGAACGGCGAATAACCTCAAAAATGCCGCACAGAATTAAAGACATTATGAGGTGATTCAAAATAAACAAAGATAGTTCGGGATAGCCGAATAACGAAAGGGTAAATGTGCCGATGCAGAAAATATGACTCAACAGAATCATTCTGAAACCGCGGTTTATGGATAAAGACTCTTCGTCATCTATTGTCATATCGGTCGAATCTTCCTTGATTTCATCTCGATATGTATCAAATGCGATTTTTGCCAACCATATCAGGAAAAACGCCTTAACCGCACAAGAAATCATCATCGTAAAATGTATCGTTTCGGTCGAATATTGCGCTTTTTGCGCAACAAAAACCTGTATGGCGGCAACGGAGTTGATGATAATAAATAAGAAAATCATACGTGTAAAGCGTGCGGCTTTTTCTGTCGGAATATTAACCAAACGCCACGCCGGATAATTTGGAGCAAAAGTCACGCGAGAAATGGTGGCTTCGGCAATTGCCAATAAGCAGGTAAATGCAGTTGTCATCAGAAGTTCGTTTAACAGGCTTTCACCAAAGATTTTCGTGCTGACCATCCATAAAATGCAGCCGCCGACCAAAAAGGCAAAAATAAGTCCGCGCGCCACGGCAACGGCAATTGCCGCCAAAACTTTGCGGTTAAAAGACGGGGATTTGATGTCTTCTTTATATCCCCAGTTGCGCAAGATAAATCTTTTTAAGAAAATTGCAAGCGTTAGGGCAATCATCAGAATCACAAACATAACGCCGATGCTGAAAAGTGTGTACGGACGTTGTTCTTGCGGAACACTGTTGTACCATTCCACCGGTGATTTAACGATGTCCCAAAAGAAAATAACATACGCCTTGAGGTTATTGAAAAAGACCAGCGGGTTAATCATTGCCGATTGCTTTGTCATTAAGTCGCCGTAAATTTTTTGGTTACGCACATTCAGAATTTGTCCGGTCAGGTCTTCCATTTTGATAATAAGCAAGTCGGTTTCTTTAAGCTGCTTATCTTGAGCGGCGAGTTGTTGTGCCAATTCGTCACGTTGTTGCGTAATGGCTATATCTTCGTTTTCATCTCCTTTTTCACCCAAGGCATCAAGTTGTTTTTGAATAAATTTAATTTGTTTTTCCAAAAATTTGCGATTCTCACCCAGTTCACTTTCGGCAGAACCCAAATAAGAAACATAATCATCGATTGCTTCTTTGGATATGCCGGTTTGCGTCAAGTCAGACTGAATCTGTTCGATTTTGCTGTTAAATGATGCAAAATCAATTACTTGTACCAGCACATCAGTGGTTTCTTCGGTTGGTTTTGCTTTGGTTGCATCAGCTGTGTTTGCTGCAAATACAGTGGCAAGCAAAATGAGAATAAGCGCAAAAATTTTTGAAAAATCTTTTTTCATAGTATATTCCTATTTTTTCAAGATGAGTTTTAAGACATTGAACGCATTTTGAGCCGTTCCGGCGCGCAAATCATCGGCAACAGACCAGAAACTGAAGCCGTTTTCCACCGATATATCCTGACGCAGGCGGCTGACATAAACATCGTTTTCGCTCTGGGCATCGTTTATGGAAACATAACCGCAATCAACGTGCTTATCAAACACAACCACGCCTTTGGTGTCGCGCATCAGGTTACGTACATCATCAACATCGACTTCGTTGTCACATTCGGCATTCACAAAGGCGCCGATACCGATAAAAGCCGGCACAACCGCGCAATTGGCGTGAATTTTGATATTGTCGCCGAGAATTTTCTTAATCTCGACATTCATTGCCCATTCGTATTTTGTTTCGTCTCCGATAAAATCACCGACTTGCGGCAAAACATTAAACGCAATTTGTTTATGAAATACGGCCTCATCGTCACCAATCGGCTCATTCATAAATATTTTGCGTGTTTGATTGAACAGTTCGTCCATTGCTTCTTTGCCGTAAACGGAAGCCGCCATATAGGTATTGATTACCAGTCGTTTGATTTTGTAAGTATCATAAATTTTTTGCAGCGGAATCATTATTTGCGTAACTTGCGGCGACGGGACGGCGATAATGCCGCGTTTGGCTTCGGCAATTTTCTCGTCGTTTATGCCAGATATAATCAGCGGAACATCGCTGTCTGTCGTATAAGCACCCGAGCAGTCAATTACCATAGCGCTTTTGGCCAACGCACGCGGAATATAGTGCTTTGCCAAATCTTCGGAAACGCAGAATACGGCCAGTTTTGCCGAGCCAAAATCAAAATCGCGTAAATTATATACGTCCATATCGACATCTTCTCCGTAAGAAATTTGCGTACCGAGCGGACTGTCCGTATCAACGGCAAAAACCTCATCTGCCGAAAATCCGTTTTCTTCAAGCATATTCAAAAGTTCGCGTCCGTAATTGGCGGTGGCGCCGATGATTGCAATTTTTTTCATTTCTTTTTCCTTTATGCAAAAATAAATATCACTTTTGGCGACAGTTTAACGCAAAAATATTTAAAATCCAGATAATTTTTGCATAAAACATTCGATGGATTTAAAAAAGCAAGACGCACCCGTGTGAGTGCGTCTTTGTGCTTAATGATTCCGATTGCCGCGGCGATTGTAGTCAGAAGACTTGGCTTTGGCTTTCGATAGCTTCAGAACAGGTTTTTCTGATGACTTCAATGTCGGTCCTTTAGATGGTTTCGGAGCCGGTTTAAGAGGTGAAATCTCTTTTTCAGATTCATCATCTTCGAGTTCAATCTCTTTCGCCGGCAGACCGACAAGTTTTTCGGTCAGAGGCGGCGAAGGCGGCGGACACGGTGCGGTCGGCTTTGTGCCGATAACGCAGATAAATAAAAGTTCTATCATAGGTTATACGGTTTAAGCGTTTAATCACCGCAATCGGTTGTACCGGGTTCATCTTCCTGCCAATAGGCATCAAGAGCCTCCTGTCTGTCGGCGTGCACCTGTGTTATTACCTTGTGCTTAACCAGAGCCTTAGCACGGGGGCGGCGAGACGCACCGCAAGAGGTATAGCGCGGATGGCCGTTGAGAGTATCCTTAAGCTTGTATGTCACGCCGTCAATCGTAAACTTTCCTTCAACCGGCGTGTCTGAAACAATACCGGAAACAGGGCAAAGCCGTGCGATACCGGTCTTGATATCAACCAGAATGGCAATGCGGCGACTGATTTGCTTGGAAAAAGCATAAATCGGACAGCCCTTCGGTGTTTCGAAAGCCCGTTCGCGAAGAGTGACCTTGCGGAGCTGCATCTTGTTCGGAATTACTGCCTCAGCGAGAAATTCCGGACGTTTCTGCCTGATTTCCTCAATAAGCTTGTCGGCCTTAACGTTTGCAACGATGGCGTTCAGGTTCTCAACTCGGATTGTTTTGTTTTTGTTCATAAGCGTTTTTGTTTTGATTTGTAAATAAATAATACGTAATTGTTTTGTTTATAACACTAAATTTTGTCAAAATCAAGTAAAAAATAGGCTTTATTAAACAAATTTGTTGAAAAAAACACGAATCGTCACTCTGAGCCATAGGCAGAGAGTCTCCTTTGTCGTTGTGCGGCTGCGGTGTTATGATGCGGCTATATTATTAAATGGCGACTGTACATTGTTTGGCAGGATATCTTTCCACATCGCATTGCTCAGTGTCAAGATGACGAGTCATTTTCTGCGAGAGATTGCCGCGTCGCCAGTGCTTCTCGCAATAACAGTCTTTCTTTTTCAATACTTGTTTTTAATAGGCTAAAATAAAAAATATTCCGCGTTAGGTATAACGCGGAATAAAGTTCAGTAAGGCTGAGAGAATTTTGCGATTTCTTCATCGGTAAATTGTTTTTCGACAATCAATGATGAAAATTTCAGCAATTTCATTTGTTGCCGCAGATAACCGTAGGCCTGACTGTCAGACGAAAGCGGCGTGCCACTGAAACTGCGGTTGCGATAAAGTTCCAATTCAGAAAAATCATCGGAATAGGCAGAAAGCAATCGGCAGATTACCTGCGTCAAATAAACTTCCAAGCGTTTCGGCATCGGCGGTAAAATGCGGTTCAGTTCGTTACGCACTTCTTGAAAAAACAAAAAGCCATCAGAGTCGGCAAACTTGGGGTTGTTTTCCATTTCTTCGACCATTGTGTCGCTGAGCCATTGCACAAAAGATTCATTGACAGCAAAACGCAAAAGGGAAAACACAACGGATATTGACGATTCCGTATCAATATGGCGTTTGTAGATACGATTGGCAATCGTTATCAGCCAATACATCAGGGTCAGGCGTTGCAGCGAATCGGTACTGCGGTATTGCATCGGCAGAAGCATTTTGAGATAAGCGCGCCAACAAACCGGCAATTTACCGATTTCGTCTTCCAACTCCTTGACATTTGGAATCCGGGACAGATACTCGGTCAGCTGCGTCTTAAGCGAATCGGTGTATTCCTGTTGCATTTGAGCGAATTCCTGCTCGATTTTGCAGATATGCGCGATTTTTTGCTTAACGTCTTGCGGATAGTCTTCTTCCGGAATATCGAATAAAATAAGACCGTCCATTTCGGCATAAGCGATAAAGTCGATAATATCCGCATACTTTTTAATCTGCAGAGTATGTGTTTGCCAAAAAAACTTGCGTACAGGCGGTAAATTGCCATAGACGTATGCTTTCGGCAGTTTAATCGGCTTGTCCGAGTCTTTCGGGTACAGCAACCAATCCTTGTCTGTTTCCGTAATCTTTTTGATTCGGAAATTTTGTTCTTCAATAATCATAGGCAGAAAAATTTTAGATGTTAATAATTGATGTTTGTTCTTCTTCTAGCATACAGTGTTTGAAATTGCAATAAAAAAACACCGGTATTGGCCGGTGTTTCAAATTATGCAAAAAAGATGCGCGGCTTATTTTTCCGCTGTTTTGTTTTCGATTTTTTTGCCTTGCAAATCGTACTTTTCGATTTGTGCGCTGTCGTTCATTTCTTTGATGATTTCGACAACAGCTTGTTGACCTAAGGTCGCTTTAATCTGCTCTTTCAGGTTTTCAAGCGGCAACGGTTCGGTTGTACGCGTATCTTCCACCAAAATAATGTGATAGCCGAACTCGGTTTTAACCGGCTCTTTGGAATATGCGCCTTTTTCCAGTTTAAAAGCGGCTTCCGAAAATTCCGGCACCATTGCATTTGCGGTAAAATAGCCTAAATCCGGCTGGTCTTTGGAATATTGACGCGCCAAATCCTCAAATGCTTCGCCGTTGTCGAGTTTGCTGATGATTTCTTTTGCCAAATCTTCCGTATCTACCAGAATATGTTTGGCTTTAACTTCTTTTTCACCTTCAAATTTAGAAACATATTCGTCATAAACTTTCTGAATGTCGGCATCGGTAACTTTTTCATTGACTTTTTGCTCAAGATATACCTGACGAGCAACTTCGTCCTGCAATTCGGCAAGTTGCTTTTGATATTCCGGTGTTGCCTGAATATTTGCAGCCGTTGCCGCCTGCAGAGCAAGTTTGCTGTTGACCATTACATCAATGGCGTGATTATAAAATTCTTCAAACGGAACCTGCATTTTTATTTGCGGATTTTGGTTATAAGCCTCTTCAATATCGGCGACGGTAATCTGTTCACCGTTCACAATGGCGGCAATGCCGTTGTTTTTTTCGGCAGAGACTTTATAAGTTAAGGCACCGGCGGCCAATACAACCAATACGGCAGTTGTGGCAATAATATATTTTTTCATTAAAATTCCTCCTAAATAAACAATTCGGTTTAACTATATCCGCTTTATTTTAAATTTCAATATAAGTTTATAACTTTTGCGCAGAGTATTGACTTTAAGATTTATTCAAACTAAGTATAAAAGCAAAGAATCTTATAAGGAATACAAATGTTAGGACAAATTGCTCGTAAAATTTTTGGCAGCGCCAATGATCGTTTTGTGAAAAAACAATATAAAATCGTTAATCAAATCAATGCATTAGAACCGGATTTTATTAAATTATCCGATGAAGAACTTAAAGCGAAAACCACGGAATTCCGTAAACGCCTTGAAAAGGGCGAATCGCTTGATGATATTTTACCGGAGGCTTTTGCCACAGTGCGTGAAACCGCCAAACGCGTAATGGGGCAGCGTCATTATGATGTACAACTTATCGGCGGTATTGTGTTGCATAAAGGTATGATTGCCGAGATGAAAACCGGCGAAGGAAAGACTTTGGTTGCAACTTTGGCCGCGTATTTGAATGCGCTTGAAGGCAAGGGTGTGCACGTTGTGACCGTAAACGATTATTTGGCAAAGCGCGATGCTGAGTGGATGGGACAGATTTATCGCTTTTTGGGGTTGACTGTTGATTATATTGTACACGCCAAAAACGATTTGGAACGCAAAGCCGCGTATAATGCCGATATTGTTTACGGAACCAATAACGAACTCGGTTTCGATTATTTGCGTGATAATATGAAGTTTAATCTTGCGGAATTGGTGCAGCGTGATTTTAATTTTGCGATTGTCGATGAAGTTGATTCGATATTGATTGACGAAGCGCGTACGCCGCTGATTATTTCCGGTCAGGCGGAAGATTCGTCCGATACGTATATCAAAATGGCAAAATTGGCGCCGGAGCTTAAAGAATCCGACTATGAAAAAGATGAAAAACGCAAAACCGTAACTTTGACCGAATCCGGTATGGAACACGTTGAGCAAATGTTGCGCGAGGCCGGTTTGATTAAAGACGGTGCGCTGTATGATATAGGTAATGTCAATCTGGTGCAGCACGTCAACAACGCTTTGCGTGCGCATACAATGTTTCAACGCGATGTGGATTACATTGTTAAAGACGGCAAGGTCGTGATTGTCGACGAATTCACCGGTCGTATTATGGAAGGACGCCGCTACAGCGACGGTTTGCATCAGGCATTGGAAGCCAAAGAAGGTGTTGCCATTCAGTCAGAAAATCAAACACTTGCTTCAATTACCTTCCAAAATTATTTCCGTTTGTATCCGAAACTTGCAGGTATGACCGGTACGGCGATGACCGAAGAAAACGAGTTCAGTGATATTTACGGCTTGATTTGTGTCGAGATTCCGACAAATAAGCCGGTGCAACGTCAAGATTTACAAGACGAGATTTATCGTACGGCGGCGGAAAAATATAAGGCAATCATCAATACGATTGTCGATAGTCATAAGCGCGGTCAACCGGTTTTGGTCGGTACGACTTCGGTCGAAAAATCCGAAATCGTGGCTGATATGCTGCATAAAGCGGCACCGGATATTAAGTTTGAAGTCTTGAATGCGCGACATCACGAGCGTGAAGCGGCGATTGTGGCACAAGCAGGCGTTTCCGGCGCGGTCACCATTGCGACCAATATGGCCGGCCGCGGTACCGATATTCAGCTCGGCGGCAATCCGGATATGATGCTTAAAGACAGATTGCTGGGCGATGAAACACAGGAGCAGATTGCTCAGCTTAAAAAAGAAATAGAAGCCGAGGTTGCGGCAGATAAGGAAAAAGTGATAAAAGCCGGCGGTTTATATATTGTCGGTACCGAGCGTCACGAAAGCCGGCGAATTGATAATCAGCTGCGCGGGCGTTCCGGTCGTCAGGGTGACCCGGGAACATCTAAATTCTTCCTTTCAATGGAAGATGACTTGATGCGTATTTTCGGCTCGGAAAAAATTTCAAATGTACTGCAGCGTTTAGGTTTGCCGGAAGGAGAGGCACTCGTCCATCCATGGATTAGCAAGGCTCTTGAAAAAGCTCAGAAAAAGGTTGAGGAGCGCAACTTTGATATTCGTAAGGATTTGCTGAAATACGACAATGTGATGAATGACCAGCGCAAAATTATTTATGCCGAACGCCGCGAATTGATGGAACAAACAGATGTTTCCGAAACCATTAAGGATATGCGTGACGAGTATCTGGGCGCAATTATTAAAGCACACGTTCCGTACGGTACGTCTTCGGCAGAATGGAATCTTGAGGGGTTAAAGCAGGATATCCAGTCTACGACGAGCTTTTCTATGCCGTTTGCAACTTGGTGCAACAATCCGGATATCGACAGTGAGAAGTTCAGTGATATGATTTTGGCTGAAGTTGATGCCCGTTTGGCAGAACGTGAGCAGATGTTGCCGCCGGAAACCGTTAAAATGGTGCAAAAGAGTATTCTGCTTCAGGTGCTTGATCAATTGTGGAAAGACCATATTGCCGCGCTTGATTTGATGCGTCATACGATTGTGCTGCGTGCATACGGACAAAAAGATCCGCTGAACGAATACAAAAAAGAGGCGTTCAGAATGTTTTCGGATTTGCTTGATGTGTTAAAAGAACGTGTTACAATAGTTATCTGTCATACGGTGATTCAAATCGGTTCCGAACAGCAAATGGCAAAGGCAATGCAGCGCGAGCAGAATCGTAAAATGTCCGCCGTGCACGACGGAGCGGTCACCAACGACGAAGAAGCAAATACCGCAATGTTTGCCAATATCGGCCGTAATGATTCTTGTCCGTGCGGCAGCGGCAAAAAGTTTAAGCACTGCCACGGGCGAATTGTATAACAGGGAGTAACGATAATGATGATAAACAGACCGGAAGAACCGAAATCGACGCTTGAGCAGATTTTTGATTTCTATGAGAAAAATGCTAAAAAACTGAATCGCCTTTTTAAGTGGACCGGCATAATCCTTGTAACATTGCTTGTCAGTCATTTGTGTATTCTTGGTTATAATCGTTATGTTTACAACAGTCAACTCAAACGCACGGCAAACCAAATTGCCCAACTGGTGGATAATGTGCGTACAACATACGCCGTACATACCGAAACTAAAACGGATATTATGAAACTGATGGCGCAGTCAAACACAATGCCTGATTTTTTGGTTAAAGACGGTAAGTTATACAATGTTTACGGCGGTACGATTGCCGTTTCATCTTCGTTGCCTGTGGAAGACCGCGCGGCGCGTCAGATGCTTCCAACCTTTAAAATTGCCTATCAGGGCTTAAAAAAAGAGGTGTGCGTCGCTTTGGCAAAATTGAATTGGGGCGATGAAAAAAGCGGATTGATAGCCACGGCCGTCGGATATATTGACGGTACGGGTATAGATACGGCTCTGCGCGATGTTGAGGAAGAAAGAGAAAAATCCGAAGTTGAAATCAAAACCAAAAGCGGTGAAATCAAAAAAATAAACAGACCTGCGCGAATTTTACCGACTGTCGGTAAACCCGGTGATCAATTTAATCCGTCCCCGTTCGGCGATATGCTTGCCCAATCCGGTTGCTCTTGCGGCTCACAACGTGCGTGTTCGTTTGCGTTAAGGTATTATACGTATGTTCGTAAACGCAAATAAGATTTAAAATCCGTCTAGCTGGTAACTACTTGAGATTTTACTCCTCGTGTACCTTCTTTTTGTACACATCGTCGTAAAATCTCTGCGTATTTACGCACGCTATCCGGATTTTAAGAGAGGCTGTGTGGTGGCTATGCTCTTTTATGTGTACCTTCTTTTTGTACACGTCGTCGTAAAATCTCTGCGTATTTACGCACGCTATCCGGATTTTAAGAGAGGCTGTGTGGTGGCTATGCTCTTTTATGTGTACCTTCTTTTTGTACACATCGTCGTAAAATCTCTGCGTATTTACGCACGCTATCCGGATTTTAAGAGAGATTATATCAAGAACTTTGGTTCGATTTTTGTTTCTATTTTACAAACAGCGAAAAAAACAGAATTTTTTTGTTGACTTATCGCAAATATGTCGTTATAAGAGTAACGAAAAATTAACCGAGAATCTGCCTGAAGTGCAGGTTTTAAATAACTAATAACTAACCGGAGAATTAAAAATGAAAAGAACATATCAACCAAGTAAAATCGTGCGTGCGCGCCGTCACGGCTTCAGAGCGCGTATGGCTACCGCTAACGGTCGCAAGGTTTTGTCCGCCCGCAGAGCGAGAGGTCGTAAAAGAATTTCTGCTTAATGGATTGCCATGAGCAACTTTCCGATTATAAAAAAAAGAAAAGATTTTTTGAGAGCCGCTAAAGCCGAAACCGTTATTTTTCATAACGTTCTGTTGCAAGCGGCTCGTATCTTATCTGACGCCGGCTCCAAACCGGCGCGAATCGGTTTTACGGCAACAAAACGGCTAGGCAAAGCGCATATTCGCAACCGTACCAAACGTCGGTTGCGTGCTGTTGTACGTGAAATTTATGATAAATACGCATTACCCGATACCGATTATGTGTTAGTCGGAAGATATGACACATTTTGTTGTCCGTTTGAGAATCTGCGCACCGATGTTATCCGTGCCTTCAAAAAAATAAATAAGGCTTTTTTGGCACCGGCGGAGACTATATCGACTGTGAACGAAAGCAAATCATCTGATGAAAAAATTGCCGATTGCACTGATTAAGTTTTATCAAATATTTATTTCACCTTTGTGTCCGGGGGTATGTCGTTATCAGCCGACCTGCTCGCAATATATGATTGAGGCGATTAAGATACACGGCGTATTCAAGGGAATTTGGCTCGGGTTTAAGCGTATTTGCCGTTGTCATCCGTGGGGAGGGTCCGGATATGACCCTGTGCCACAGAAAGAAACACGGCAAAAATCAATATAATTGCTTGATTTTTTGGTTAATATCATTTAGAAAATAAAAAATTACATCAGAGGGAGTCTTAATTTTATGCAAGAAGATTTTAAAGGTTTGTATGCGGCAATTGTGCTGTCGGCATTTGTTGTTTTGGGGGTAAACTATTTTTTCCCGAAAGCGGAAAAGCAAGAGCCGGTTGCCGAAGAAGTTGTGATTACGCCGAATACCGACGATGTCTCAAGTGTTGCCGCAGATGTTGCCGAGCCGGAAATACCTGAAGTACCTTCGGTCGATACCGTTATTGCGCAAGATGAGCGTTTGCCGCTGAAAAATGATGTATTAACGGGATCCGTACGTATAAAAGGTGCGCGGTTTGATAATCTGGCACTGTCCAAATATCGTGAGACCATTGAGGCGAACAGCGCCAATGTTTCTTTGTTTGCACCGGCAAAAACAACCGAAGCTTATTTTGCCGAGTACGGTTGGCTTTCTGCAGACAGCTCCCTTAATTTGCCGAATGCCGAAACCGTGTGGCGTGTTGCCGGTAACAATGAGTTGACGCCGAGTACGCCGGTGACGCTTGTTTGGGATAACGGTCAGGGGTTGAAATTCACCAACAAACTCACGCTTGATGAAAATTATTTGTTTGGTATAGAGCAAACGGTAGAAAACAATACGGGGAGAGCCGTTACTTTGTTGCCGTACGGCTTATTTTCGAAATCCATTGATGAAAATTCAAAAAAACGCAGTGTGGTGCACGAAGGTTTTGTCGGTGTTTTAAATGGTAAACTCAAAGAAATTCGTTATGATAAAATGAAAGAACAACCGCAGGAATTTGAAACGCACGGCGGTTGGGTATCTTTTGCCGATAAATATTGGTTCGGATCGTTTGTGTTTGCCGATGATACGGATATAAAAGTCAGCTTACGCAAAGTCAAGGACGGTGTTTTTCAGCTTGACTACAAAGGAGCACCGCAGCAAGTTCAGACAGGAGAAACACTGAAGGTCAATACAAAACTCTATGCCGGAGCCAAAGAAATCAAGCTTTTGGATAAATATGCCGACAGTATTAAAAAATTTGATCTTAATATTGACTTCGGTTGGTATTATTTCCTGACCAAACCGTTCTTTTATATTCTTGACTTTTTGTACGGTTTAATCGGCAATATGGGGTGGGCAATTTTGTTGTTTGCGGCAATTTTGCGTTTATCGATGTTTCCGCTTGCGCATAAATCGTACGACAATATGTCGAAAATGAAGAAAATTCAGCCGAAACTGGTTGCTTTGCAAGAAATTTACAAAGAAGATAAAATGGCATTACAACGTGCGACTATGGAGCTTTACAAAAAAGAAAAAGTCAATCCGGCGGCGGGCTGTTTGCCGATGTTTATACAAATTCCGATTTTCTTTTCGCTTTATAAAGTTCTGAATATTGCCATTGAGATTCGGCACGCACCGTTTATCGGTTGGGTAAAAGATCTTTCGGCGCCGGATCCGCTGACTATTTCGGCTTGGGCGCATATTTATGTTCCGTCGGCGATTGATATCGGGGTTTGGCCGCTGATTTACGGGTTGACGATGTTTATTCAAAATCAGCTTAATCCGAAACCGGCAAATAAAGATCAGGCGCGTATGTTTGCGTTGATGCCGATTTTATTCACGATTATGTTTGCGCATTTTGCCGTCGGTTTGGTTATTTATTGGATTTTGAACAATATTCTGTCACTCATACAGCAGAAAATCATAATGTATAAAAACGGAGTCAAATAATGGCGGAAAAATTTACCGCAGAAGAACTTAAGAGAGCCGAGGCACAGTTTGCACGTCCGATAACGTTTATGCTCAGTGTGGCGCGGTTGGAGCAGCTTCCTGAGGCACAATATGATGAAGTTGCGTTTGCGGGACGTTCGAATGTTGGTAAATCCAGCCTGATTAACGCTTTATTTAATCAAAAAAAGTTGGCAAAAGCGTCATCGACGCCGGGGCGAACACAGCAACTCAATTTTTTTAATTTTGATGATAAGTTGTATTTGGTGGATTTGCCGGGGTACGGTTATGCCGAAGCACCGGAAAAATTGGTTAAACAGTGGCAAATGATGCTGAAAACATATTTGCGCGGACGTCCGAATTTACGTCGTGTTTTTGTGTTGATTGATTCGCGGCGCGGAATCAAAAAGGAAGACCTTGAAATTATGAAAATGCTCGACGAATCGGCTGTTTCGTACCAGATTGTTCTGACCAAAGCGGATAAAATCTCTGCCGCAGAGCTTAATAAGATACAAGCGCAAACGTCTTTGGAACTCGAGAAACATGCGGCGGCATTACCTGATATGATTGCAACCAGTGCAGAAAAGAAAATCGGTCTGGATAAGGTTAAGGCGGAAATCTGCTCTATTATTTGTTCTTAATTTAAGGATAAAAGTTATGAGGTACTTATTTTTTGTGTTTACCTTTTGTCTGTTGAACATTCAGATTTCGGAAGCAAAAGGTAACTATGCACAACCGGCAGATGCCGAAATTGTGATGAAGTTAATCAATTCGGGTAATTTTCTTAAATCTAAACATATTGAACAACTGAAAAAATTAGCGCAAAACGCCGGTTATGACATCCGTAAAAATTCGTCGAGCAGATTTTATGAAAAAGCAGAAATATATAATAATTTTGTGTGGCGAGAAGATATGGAAGATATTGCTCCGACAGCGTATCTTATTGCTCAAAAGTATAAATTTATTGTTCCGGCAACAAATATTTCAGACCAAGAAATTCTTATGCAAAAATTATATACGCAATTAGAACTTTTAAGCAAACAATCCGTTTCATCAGATGATGAAAATCTCTATCCGCGCGAAGTATTGATTGAAATATGGAATCGTTGGGAATTAAAGAAAATAGCAAACAAAAAAGAATTTTCTGATGAACTGATATAAACAATGGAACTGATTAATGTTGCTTTAGCTTATGACTGCACTTTAGGAGAAAAGCTTTTGCGCGTATCAAAAAATGTTCATACTTCCCGTAAGGCGGAATCTCCTTTTATAACTGCCGAAAATCTTGTCAGAAACAATATGATTAAAGGTAAACCCGAAGAATTTATAAGGCAGATTAGCACCTTGTCGGATACCTTGAAGTCTGCAGATAATATGAATTCATTTACAGAAAAAGCTCAAGAGATTATTCTAACGCCTTTAAAACCGCTTCTATACCTTATTTACGGAATCGTTTATACTGGCGAAGAACTGTTTTGATTATTTTTTATAAAAAAACACCGCTTCATTTTTTGAAACGGTGTTTTTCTGTAAAGATTATTCCGGTTTAAAACGGAATATCGTCATCTAAATCGGACGGTGTTGTTGCCGCACTGTTATCCCACCCTGCATTGTTGCTTGGTGTTGCAAATACATCGCCGGCATCTGCCATCGGCATCGAATCGCCGCTGCCGCGTCCGTCAAGCATAATCATTGTGCCGCCGAAACGTTGCAACACAACTTCCGTGGTATATCTGTCCTGACCGTTGTTGTCTTTCCAAGTACGTGTTTGCAGCTGACCTTCAAGATATACTTTTGAACCTTTGCGCAAATATCTCTCAGCCGTGTCAGCCAATTGTTTGTTAAAAATCACCACACGGTGCCATTCGGTTCTTTCTTTACGCTCGCCCGTTGTTTTATCGTTCCACGAATCGGAAGTTGCCACACGCAGATTAACAACTTTATCTCCCGAAGTCATTGTGCTGACCGTCGGGTCCGCGCCCAAATTTCCGACTAAAATTACTTTATTTATGCTCATAGCCATTGTTTTTTTCCTTATAATATCAAACTTTATTTAAAATACGCCTTTTTTGCAAAACCGCAAGACTAAAAACTGTCTCTCCACATTTTTTATGCGGCATTTGCCATCGGGGCAGGATTCAATTCTTCTAACACTTCCTTTTTGAGCGTAACGTTATCTGCCTTGCCGGTTGCAAATACCGGTAATTTGTCGTGATATAATATCACACGCGGCAGATAAAGCTCGGACATTCCGTTTGCCTTAACATAATCGTGTAACAGAGAAGATGTGACCTCTCTATTGTTTGTTACCAAAACAATCTGTTCGCCTTTACTTTCGTGCGGAATAGCCACTACGCCGTAGTTGTATTCGTTTGACATCTCTTTTGTGGCATCGATAACCATATCCAGAACGGCGTTTAAAGAAACCATTTCGCCGCCGATTTTGGCAAAGCGTTTGATGCGGTCTTTAATTGTAAAGAAGCCGATTTCATCAATATCAACCACGTCACCCGTATGATACCAACCGTTTTGCGGCGGAACCAAAACCCCCGGATTATCCGGCATATAGTAGCCAAGCATAACGTTCGGACCTTTGACACACAGTTCACCGCCTGTTTCTATGCCGTCAACCGGCTCAATGCGATATTGCATACCCGGCAGTAATTTGCCGATAGAGCCGAATTTGTTGAAAATACCGTTGTTTGCCGTCATTACCGGTGCACATTCGGTCGAACCGTAGGCTTCCATCATACGAATACCGCAATGCTCCATCCACATACTGCGCGTATCGGCTTTTGCCGCTTCACCACCGGAATACATCAGGCGTACATTATGGAAATCGTAAGGGTGAGCTATTTTGGCGTAACCGCGTAAAAACGTATCCGTACCAATCATCAGGGTTGCACCGAGTTCGTACACAAGTTCGGCAACAATGCGGTAATGCAACGGAGACGGATATAAAAACAGTTTAGAACCCTGAAACAGCGGAAACAGCATACCGACCATCAGACCGAAACTGTGAAACATCGGCAGAGCATTAAACAATAAATCTTTGTACGTAATGGTTTGTATGGCTGCCAATTGATTAACGTTTGCAATCAAATTTGCGTGGCTCAGCAGTACGGCTTTCGGCGCCCCTTCTGAACCGGAGGTAAATACAATAACCGCCTTTTTATTGCCGCCGATTTTATGCGGAATATACTTGACTTTATAGCTTAAAAAAGCGCAAATTTTGGTCCAGAGGGACATCTTCTTGGCAAGTTCTTCCAAATATACGATTTTGACGCCGGCCTTTTCCATTTCTTCAACGGCGGTTTCAAGTTTGCCCTTGATAATAAAGGTTTTTGAGGTGATAACGGTTTTAATCAAGGCTGTTTTGCACATTGAAACCATATTTTTGGCACCGACGGAAAAGTTAATCATTACCGGTGTGCGTTCAAATGCGGATAGGCCGAAAAATGTGCATACGGTGGCAATGGCATTTGGTAACAGAACACCGACATTTTCATCGTGAGCCGTGAATTTTTTAAATGTCCGTCCCAACGCAAAAGCCGCAACAATGATATCCTTAAACGATTTTTGTTTGCGATTGATGTCTTCAATAATGCGCGGTCGTTTTGAAAACCAACCGGTACGCGAATAAACTTTGGCGGTTTTCATCAGTTGAGCAAATAATGAAATATTTTTATCGTAATTTATCTCAAAGCCCATTTCACGCAAAATCATATACACTTCATTGCTGATATGGTCGCGTTGACGGCGCAGTTCGTCTTTGAGTTTAAAACTGCGCGGTTTACCGACATAAATACGCATTTTCGGCAGCGGACGATGCGGCAGATGCCCTTTTGTTTTTGAAAAATAACCGTATTGCGGACCGTCAATCCATACCGGAATCAGCGGGGCCTTAGATTTATCTGCTACAAGTCCCGGTGCTTCGTAAATTTTCATCAATCCGCCGTCTTCGGTAATACGTCCTTCGGCAAAAATAACAACCAAGCGTCCTTCATCGACTTTGGCAATCAGCTTTTTAATATCGCTCGGTTCAATAGGATTAAACTGAATAACATCGGCGCGTTGCATTAAAAAACTTATCCAGTGACGGCGGTATAAGTGGCCGTTAAGCGCAAATACCGGATTTCCCGGCAGAAACGCAAACAATAAAATCGGATCGAGATAAGAAACGTGATTAACTACATATACGCCTTTTTTCGGCAGTTTATTGACATCAAAATTGAATATACACTTTGCCTTCATCAATTTTAAGATGCATCTGAGGCAAAATCTGACAAATTCTTTCACGGGTAGTCCCTTTCATTAGTTTCTGCATAGTAACTCAGTTTATAACACCGATAAGCGCTTTGTAAAGTAAAACACTCCAATAATCAACAAGTCAACAGTATGTAAAAAAGTATATATTTTCAAAATGTTATCCGATTTAATGAGAATTATGTTTATAATTTAGCAAAAATATCTTGTCAAAAAAGCAAAATGCGGATATAGGTTTCCTCAAGGAAACTAATGGACAGTTTCCGATGTTTTAATAAATATGGGACGACAATGAAAAAAGTTTTAACTTTCACGACGGCACTCGGAGCTGTATTGCTTTCCGCAAATGCGAATGCCGCCGGTTTTCATCTGAGAGAGCAATCTGCCGCTGCTCAGGGTAATGCTTATGCCGGAGCAACGGCCGGTGCCGAAGATAACTCTTATGCTTATTACAATGTTGCGGGTTTGACGCGTCAAAAAGGCACGCAGCTGACGATGGGCGGAACATATATTGCGCCAAAGGCAACAGCAAAAAAAGTACGCGATAAAGACGGTAAGAGAGATGCAGATGTTGAAAATGTGGTTCACGCCGCTGTTTCGCCGAACATCACAATCTCACACCAGATAAATGATAAATGGTTTGTCGGCTTGGCAGGTAACAGCCCGTTTGGAATGATTACAAAATACGATCACGAATGGGTTGGCAGTGACCACGGGGTTACATCAGACGTTAAAACAGCGACATTTACACCGATGGCGGCTTATAAGGCAACGGATAAACTTTCGCTCGGTATCGGCGCGCAATTGCAGTATTTGTGGGCACATTTAACGAGCAGCAGTTCTTCAACGGGTACGGCACACGTTGCGGAAGACGGTCACAGCTGGGCTGCGGGATATCAGCTCGGCGCATTGTATGAGCTTAACGACAGCACGCGTTTCGGTATCGGTTATCGCAGTGAAATTCAGCACAAAATAAAAGGTAAAATGAAGTCTTCCGGCAGTATGCTTTCTATGGCGCCTGACCCGAAAATGGCAGCTCAGGGTGCATTTATCGACTCTCTTTTGAATCAGCGGATTAAAGTTGATTTGGATACGCCGGCAATGCTTTCTTTCGGTGCTTATCACGATATTAACGACCGTTGGGCGATTATGGCGGAATATCAACGTGTATTCTGGAGTTCGTTTCAGGATTTGACGTTTAAGAGCCGTAGCGGGAATAATAAACCGGGATATAATTATATTGCTACCGTTAAAGAAAATTGGCGTGATACAAACTTTTATTCAATCGGTACAAGTATAAAACTTGATGAACAGTGGAAGTTACGTTTGGGTTTTGCATACGACCAGAGTGCCGTGCGCTATCAGCATCGTACGCCGCGTATTCCGGATACCGATCGTTTTTGGACGACCGTCGGTTTAGGATATCAGTATAATGAGCACTTGAGCTTTAATATGGCGTATACTTACATCAATGCACGCAAGGCAAGTTTGGATACCGGATTGACCGGAAACGATGACGGACGTCACGTTCACGCGGAATATCATAATTCGATTCAGGCGTTTGCGTTCGGATTATCGTACAATTTTTAACCTTTATTTCATGAAATTCTCTTTTTTAAGAGAAGAAAACGCTTCGAATAAAATCGGAGCGTTTTTTGTTAATATAAAAACCGCCGGATTTTTCCGGCGGTGATATTTTGCTCTGAATCTACGCCTTTTTCCACGTTGTACCGGTCGGCGAATCCTCTAAAATTATGCCGCGTTCTTTGAGTTGGCTGCGGATTGCATCGGCGGTTGCCCAATCTCTGTTCTTTTTGGCTTCCGCACGTTTTTGAATCAGTGTTTCAATCTCTGCCGCTTCATCATCGTTTTCGCCTTTAAACCAAGTTTCAGGCTCATTATACAGCAGACCGAGCATATATGCGCTTGCCAACAATTCGGACTTCAAAACCGAACGTTCTTCGGCGTTTTCCGCCTTATTCAGATTATTGACCGTTTCGTGTAAATAGGAGAGGGCGAGCGGTGTATTTAAATCATCGGCAAGAGCCTCAATAATTTTCGGGTTCGGCTGCGCTTTAACCGTCGGCACATCAGCATTTTTAAGCAGAGCGTTGTAAAATTTATCCAAAATACCTTTGGCATTTTGCAGACCTTCAAACGTAAAGTTAAACGGCTGATGATAATGTGTGGTCAAAAACAGCAGACGCAAAGCCTCTGCCGGTGCTTTTTGCAACACTTCTTCCACCGTATAAAAGTTGCCGAGAGATTTTGACATTTTCACACCGTCAATCATCAACATACCGGTATGAACCCAATAGTGCGCAAAATTTGTTCCCGGAAACGCCCCGCACGATTGCGCCAATTCATTTTCGTGGTGCGGAAAAATCAAATCCGAACCGCCGCCGTGAATATCAAAATCGTTACCGAGCAATTTTGAACTCATCGCCGAGCACTCCAAGTGCCACCCCGGTCGGCCGTAGCCCCACGGACTGTTCCAGCCCGGTTGGTCCGAATCCGATGGTTTCCACAAAATAAAGTCGGCCGGATTCTTTTTGTAATCGGCGACTTCAATTCGTGCCCCTGCCAACATTTCTTTCATCGAACGGCCGGAGAGACGTCCGTATGCCGGCATCGAATCGACATCAAACAGAACCTGTTTCTCAGCCTCGTATGCGTGCCCGTTTTCAAGCAGTCTTTTTACCAACTCAATCATATCGGCAATATATTCCGTGGCACGCGGGCGATAATTCGGTGCCAAAACATTAAGTTTTGCCATATCTTCAATATACCAGTTATAAGTCTGTTCGGTAATTTCGCGAATAGATTTGCCGGTTTCTTTATGTTTGTTTAAAATCTTATCGTCAACATCGGTTATATTGGAAACATACGTCACGTGTTCTTTGCCGTAAACATAACACAACAAACGATATAAAACATCATACACCACCGGTGTTTTTGCGTTACCCAAGTGAGCCTTGTCATAAACCGTCGGTCCGCAAACATACATACGTACGTTGCTTTCATCAATCGGCGTAAACGGAATTTTACGTTGTTTTAAAGTATCGTGTAAATATATTTGTGTCATATTCTTTTATCTTTCCTAAATAGATTCTTGGCTCGCGGCCCAGAATGACGTTTAAAAAATTATGCTTTTTGTCCTTTGAGGCGTTTCAGAGCTTTTTCATAACCGATAAGCGGCAGCAGAGTTTTCAATTCAGGTCCGTTATCGAGAGCGGTTAAAGCCTTGCGAATCGGGTGAAACAGCTCTTTGCCTTTTTTGCCGCTTTGCTGCTTAACCATATTAAGCCACGCATTGAACGTTTCTTCGTCCCACGGTTCCGGCGGCAAAACAGACGCCGCAATGTCTGTCAGTGTCGTATCCTCCATAATCGGCGTTACTTCTTTATGGCAAATATCCGCCCATACTTTGATATCATCAACCACATTCAGATTCGGGCGTACTTCATTCCAAAATTCTTCACTGACTGCAATACGGTCTTTCACCAAATCATACGGCATTGAGCGCACAAATTTGGTGTTAAAGTGTTTAAGTTCTTCTTCATCAAATTTCGGCTGAGAGCGTCCGAGTTTTGCAAAATCAAGCGACGCTGCCAGTTCATCAAGCGAATAATACGGCTCAATCGCATCGGAAGTACCGAGTTTTGCCAAGAAAGAACAAATAGCCAGAGCTTCAACACCTTCGGCTTTTAGCTCACGTACACCCAAACTGCCCAAACGTTTGGAAAGTTTTCCTTCTACACCGGTCAACAGCGGTAAATGCGCGAAAGTCGGTACTTTTCCGCCAATGGCTTCAAACATTTGAATTTGCGCCGCCGTATTGGTTACGTGGTCCTCGCCGCGCACAATATGCGTTATACCGAAATCGGAATCGTCAATACAGGACGGAAAGTGATAAAGGTAGCTGCCGTCTTCACGAATAATAATCGGGTCGCTGAGTTTTTCGGCATCGTATTGGCAATGCCCGCGCACAATATCTTCCCATTCTATTGTGCCGGCGTTCAGTTTAAAGCGGTAGTGCGGTTTGCGACCTTGTGCCTCAAACTTGGCAATATCTTCCGGTGTATAGCGCAGTGCCTGCCGGTCATAAATCGGTGCTTCGCCTTTTGCCATCGCCCGTTTACGTTTGATTTGCAATTCTTCAGGTGTGTCATAACAAGGGTAAATACGCCCTTCGGCAATCAACTTATCGCGCAACGCATCATAACGCTCAAACCGCGCTGATTGACGTGCTTCTTCGCACCAGTTGAAACCAAGCCACTGCAAGCTTTCACGCATTGCATCTTCATATTCTTTTTTGGAACGGGCAAAATCCGTATCATCAATGCGGAGCATAAATCTGCCCTCCAATTTTTTGGCCAAGAGCCAGTTAAAAAGCGCCGTACGAGTGTTGCCGATATGCATAAATCCGGTCGGACTCGGCGCAAATCTTACTTTGATTTCTGACATATTTTTTTACCTAATTTTGTTGTTTATTTTCGGTATCATAAAGACTTTACACAACAAATTCAACAGGAAAATTCAAATGTGGAAAAATAAACGAATCACAGAAACAGCGTGCGGATTAAACTCATAACAAAACAGAGCCGTGAAAGTGGTGACGGCTCTGTCGTATATTTTGAAAATTTGC
The DNA here is from genome assembly GCA_017479985.1 of Alphaproteobacteria bacterium. Lineage (GTDB taxonomy): Bacteria > Pseudomonadota > Alphaproteobacteria > RF32 > CAG-239 > RUG410. Next base: position 32,742 of record JAFVBL010000009.1, read on the forward strand.
TCATTAAAGTAAGCCGAAACTCTACATATTTTATTGAGCGGTTTTCTCGGCGATTTCTTTTTCCATATCGGCGGTCAATTCTTTCAAATCGTCCAAAAACCATTCGATATCGTCATCATTATCTTCGTGAATCATTTTATAAAAACGCTCGCGATAAGCACGCAAAAACCCGCTTTCCGTAATTTGTAAATCGCGAATCCGGATTTTGCCGTCATTTTTTACCAGACGAAAGACAACGTGTATACCGCCTTTGGAATCATCATCGACATTTTTTTCAACCGATTCTATGAAAATTGTGCAATGAACATATTGTGAATCTTTGTCTTTTATGACTTTATCAATCGTATAAGTCACCGCGCCTCTGTTCAATTTGGTCGGATATACTTTATAGAGGGCCGAAGTATAACTTTTGAATAACTCTTTGTATTTTTCTTGTTGTTCTGGAGTCATTTTACGCCAATATTTACCGACAACAAAGCGTGAGGCATAATCCAAATCAACATCATTAAACAGCAATTCATCAAGTTGTGCATATTTTTTTGTGCGGTCCGGCAAGGTCAGAATTTCCAAAATTTGCTGACCTTTTTGGTCCGTCCATTGACGCGCCTCTTCAGAAGAAAAATCTTCGGCATTGGCCAAAGGGCTGAAAAGTACACAAGAGAAAAATAGTATAATAAGTTGCAAAAAGTATTTTATTTTCATTTCAAAACCTTTATAGTGAATTAAAGCACGATGTACAATATCACAACGGGGAAAAAAATGAAAGCATTTTTTATTTTATCTGTTATCTTTTGTCTGATGCTGCCGCAGGCTGTCGATGCGCAGACGGCACAGAGGGGAATCCGCGACGGTTCGGTGCAGGTTTTGCCGGTTGTCGCGCCAAAAGAAATCGATGAGGGTTCGACGCTCGATAAGGGTATGCCGGAGGATAAAAATGCTGATTTGATATCGCGTAAGTTTTATAATCCGGACGTAATTGATACGTATGCAGAGCGTCGTGCGCGTTATGAGTCATCGTTTGAGTCCGGTAATTATGTGGATCGTATCAGAAAACGCGGTCGTGTTCGCTGCGGTACCAATACGCAGCTGAAATGTTATGCGTATGTGTCGCAAAGAGAATGGGCGGGGATTGATGCAGATTTTTGCCGTGCCATCGCTTTGGCCGTATTGGGTGATTCCAATAAAATAGATATGCGCAATATAGAAGATGCGGAAGTATCCAAGGCATTGGAAACCGGTAAAATCGATGTGATGCTGAGCGGTATCCCTTATGCGGCAAAATATGACATAAGAGGCAAACTTATAACAAGCGGTTTGCTGTATTATGACCCGCAACAGTTGATTATTTCTTCAAGCAAGGGTGAAAAGCCTGAAGATTTTGAAGATAAAAAGATTTGCGTGGCAGAAGATTCGGATTATCAGCGTAATTTTGAAACGTTTAATGCCAAATTCAATCTTAATACAAAATCGTTGAAATTTCCGACAATGCGTAAAGCTCGGGAGGCATTTTTGCTCAAACGCTGCGAACTGATGACGGCGGGAGCCGTGTATTTAAACGGTATGAAACAGGCACTGACGAAAAGTTATATGAATATTGTACCGGAGCCGATTGCAACAACGCCGGTTTATGCGTTGGTACATCAAAACCATATAGATTTTGCAATTGCGGTAAAATGGATTATCAATGCATTACAGCTTGCGGAACAGTACGATATAAATGCAAAAAATGTTGACTTTTTCCGCGGTCATAACAATGCGGAAATACGCAATTTGATGGGGGATAATCCGGAGTTGTGGCAAGCTCTGCATTTGCAGCCGAAATGGCTTGATGATGCCGTGCAGATTATCGGCAACTACGGACAGATTTATGAACATAATTTAGGCAAAGATTCAGGGTATAATATCAAACGGAAGGAAGGAAATCTGATTAAAAACGGCGGTACGGTATCACCGGATCCTTTCTTGTGATATAAGTTTGCCGAAAAACAAATGGCATAAAAAGGAAAAAAAGACTTGATTTATTATAAATAAGAGTGTATTAAACATTTCAGTTTGTGCAGAACGGCACAAAATAGGGGTATAGCTCAGTTGGTAGAGCATCGGTCTCCAAAACCGAGTGTCGAGAGTTCGAATCTTTCTGCCCCTGCCAAAAACAACGAACCGCCCCAAAGGGCGGTTTTGGTGTTTTTGGCAGGGGGACAGAAGATACGAACCCGGCAAGAGAGTTTGACGCCAAGCGAAAGCGAGACGCAGTATCGCGGTTGCCGATAGGCGATGAGCGCGAAGGAGGAGTGAAACGAAACAATCTTTCTGCCCCTGTCAAAAATCAGATAAAACCTTGTTTTTACGGGGCTTTTTATTTTTTAAAACCTCAAAAATCAAAAACTGCTAATGGCGACTGCTAATAACCTTAATGTTGACAGCACCATTTCCACGAGGTGTAATATGTCTTTATACAATAGAGGTTCTTCCTATTACAGCGTTATCAATGTGCCTAAAATGCTTGTGCATATAGCAAACAGCAATTTATCGGATTGATATCACTAAAGTAATATATCTATTTACGGAATTTACTTTTATCGGAAATTCGCGCATAATAAATCCAGAATGCCGTTATGGCATCTGTAAAATACGTATTTTTAAGGAGAAGAACTATGAAAATTAACGAATCAGGTCGTTCGATGATTGAAATGCTCGGCGTGTTGGCAATTATCGGCGTATTATCGGTCGGCGGTATTGCCGGCTATTCAAAAGCTATGGCTAAGTTTAGAATCAACAAGACAATTGACCAAGTTTCGCACATTGTGGCGAATACACGTATTTTGTTTGGTGCGCAAAAAACGTATGTTGACTTAGGTACCTGTACAGCGTCAGGCGGTACGGAGGACGGTAAGACATTGATTAAAAGTGCAAAACTGATGCCGGATGGTATGTCTGATGACACCAAAGAAAATAATAAAGAAGTAACTTATTTTTCAAATGCTTATGCCGGTCGCTTGCACTTTTGTGCCAGTGGCAGACTATCTTCTGCTGATAATAAATCATTTACTTTAGCATTTACCGGTATTCCTCAAGATGCGTGTATTGATTTAGCAACGCAGGACTGGAGTGCGGCTTCCGGTTCTGGTTTGGTTGCTATAGAAGTTAATGGTGTTTCCGGAAACAATGCGGCAATAGATATTTCTGATATGGTTACTTTTTCGCAACTTACGGCAACAGGCTGTCTTTCTACAACAAATGCAGACAGTAAAGCGTATGTATGCGGTAGCGGCACGAAGGCTGAACCGATGAAAATTATTGATGCAACAAAGGCTTGTTCCGGCGACTTCAATACAATATATTTCAAATTCTACTAATCCTCGGATTAAGACAAATGAGCACCTTGCCATCAGTATCGGCAGGGTGCATTTTTGTTTTTGATGTCATACCTTGCACGGCACGGCGCGTCTGCGTGTTAGGGTACCAGACCTTTGCGAAGCGCAGATTCTTTTAACACATACATTGAAATAAAGACTGACTTGATAAGAATCGGAAGACCCCAAGACTAAACCTATCGGTTTGGAGGGGTGACTTTATTTTTTTTGCTTAAGCACGCACGGCGAGAGAGGAGTTCATCACGTCGTGCTTTAAGCACTCCTCACGATGACGGTCCTTTTCTTTAAGAGATTCTTCGTTTCGCATTCGCTCCACTCAGAATGACCGTCTTTTTTTTGCACGGAATTCTCAGTTCGGACTGCGTCCGCCCAAGGATTGTAGATGACAATAAAAGAACACTCGCCCAAGAATGACCGTTTTTTTCTTCGGGGAATCTTTCGGTTGTTTCTCTCTCTCAAGGATAACGGAGTGTTTTTGCCGCCTTGCCGTATTATTCTATAATCGGGGCATTGTAGGTATATACGATTTCTGTTTCGTCCGGATCCGGTGTCGGCAAAATTTCGCACACCAGTAAGCTTTCTTTATCTTGCAGCAATGTAAACACTTCATCTTCAACCTGTTCCAGCGTAAATGCATCATTCACACGCCGATAAAGTTCTATGTTTTTTTCTTCCGGATTCAGACGTACTGCCGGCTGTTCCGGTTCAATATCTCGAGCATAGATAATCAGCATAACTTCGTTTTCATCGCTGATTAAAAAACTGAATGTGTTGGTATCAACAGGCATTTTTACCTCCATAAAGATTTATTTTAGTTGAATATTAGAATATTTAAGTTAATATTTATCTAACGGAAAGAGAAAAAATGGCACGGTATATTGATTTGATTTTGTTATGGCTCAAATGGCCGACAGCAATATTTTTGCTGTTGTCGGTTCCGGCGCTCGTACATTCGTTTGACTATTTTAATTTTATGGCACCGAAGTTCTATGCTCTTGCCGGCGGTATCGGTTTTTATGTGCTGATGATTATCGTTACCGGTTACAATACCTGTCACACAATGCAAATTATTTCACACGAACTGACGCATACATTTTTTGCCTACTTAACTTTTCACGATGCCGGACGAATCCGTCTTAATCCCGACGGCAGCGGCGGTTCGATGATTCTGAAAGGACGCGGTAATTGGATTATTACACTTTCGCCGTATTTTTTTCCGTTGTTTGCGTTTTTTTATATGCTGCTGATGCCGATGTTTCTGCGTCTGAGCAATAATCATTGGCTTGTTTACGGTGTGTTCGGCTTTTTTGTGGCATATTATTGGGCGACCGTAATCGAACAGGTACATCCGAAACAAACCGATATTAAAAAAGAAGGTTATATTTTTTCAATCATTGTGATTGTGGCGGCGAATCTTTATACAAGCGGTATTATGCTTGCTTTTTGCAGCAAATCGTGGGAAGGCGTTAAAATTTATCTGGCGTTGATTTATCGCTTGAGTATGACATACGGTGCAGAGATTCTGAAATCAGCAACTCAATATTTCCAATAAACACGCCTCGGCGTCGATTTTTACTTTTGCACCGAGCGGCAACACGCGCCGCGACGCAGTGTGTCCGAAATTAAAATCCTTAATTGCCGGAAAATCCGTATTATGCAGAAAATCGGCAAAACAGTCGTCAATACTGCCGTCTTCGGCATCGCTTTCGGCATCGGTAAATTGTCCGAAAATAACGCCGGCAAGCTTATTGAAATCAGGTTGTTGCTTGAGCTGCTGCAACATCAAATCAATACGATAAACTTTTTCGTGCACATCTTCCAATAGCAGAATTTTGCCGTTTAAATTCGGGAAATACGGTGTTCCGGCTAAACGCATCAATACACTGAGATTGGTGCACAGCAATTCACCTTGCGCCTTTCCGCAGTGCAGTGTTTGTCCGGATTTTATATTGTATGTCTTGCCGCTCAGAAGGCTTTTCAAATCAGCATCAATTTGCAAATCAAGCGGCGAATCGGTGCGAAAGTCATAAGCCAAACCGAAACCGTTGTATGAAATAATGCCGCTTTTTTGCCAAAGAGCCAGCATTACGGCGGCATTGTCGCAGAAACCTATAAGCGGTTTCGGATTGCGGCGGGCAAGTTCATAATCAATATGCGGCAAAACACGCGTACCGCCGGCTGCCGCACGTGCACAAAAAATTGCCTTAATCTCTGAATCGGCGAAAGCGGTGTTGATATCATCGGCGCGTTGTTTGTCACTGCCCGCCATATAGCGGTCGATTTTAAGCAAATTGCGCCCGAAAACGGGAATGAGTCCCAGATTTTCAAGATATTTTACGGCAGCTGATATTTTATGAATTGTGCCGATTTGTGCGCACGGCGCGAGAATTGCAACTTTGTCGCCGGATTTGATTTTCTGCATTATATTTTCTCCAAAATTTGCCGGCACAACTCTGTCAGCGTGTTATCACGTGCGCCCATTATGACAATACGGTCACCGAATTGCGCCATTCCGATAATTTTTGCCGCAGACTCAGCCTTATCGGCAACAAAATATGCCTCTTTTTTGCCCAAAGAACGGGCGTAATCAATCAAATCGGCGGAAGATATGTCTTTTGTAACGGTACCGCCGACAAAGAAAATTTCCGGCATTATCAGAATATCATCGGCATTCATAGTGCGCACAAATTCGGCCATAATTTCTTTGCCGAGCGAACGCATCGGTCCGAATCCGTGCGGTTGAAACATTATAATCAAACGCCCGTTATATTGCCGAAGCGCACTGACGGAAGCCTTAACTTTGTCCGGATTGTGCGCAAAATCGTCAATCACCGTAATGCCGTGTTTTTGCCCGATAACTTCCAAACGCCGTTTGGTGCCGTGAAAGTTTTGCAGCAGTTCGGCAGCGGTATATTTATCAATCCCCATTTCCACGCACGCGGCGATTGCCGCCAATGCATTTGCCACATTAAATGCACCGATAAGATTGAGCGTAAATTCTCGGCCGTCAAAGGTATATTGCGTGCCGTGTGCCAAAGGTTTTATCTCGGAGGCATAGTAATCTGCTGCCGGATTGACAAGCGAAAAAGTTATCAGATGCTTATGCGTTATTTTTCGGCATAATTCATAGTCATCGTTAATAATGATACTATGGGCGGTGCGCGCGGCAAAATGTTGAAACAGCACGGTTAATTCTTCCAAACTTTTATGGTCGGCGGAGATATTGTTAATCAGAGCAATATACGGGTTATACAAGTCGATGCTGCCGTTGCTCTCATCTGCTTCAACCACGCAGATATCGCCTTTGTTGTAGATAATGTTTGCCACGGCGGCGGTACCCTCATAATCTTTAAGCAAACCGCCGTTTATCATACACGGTTTTTTCTGCGCTTTATCCAGAACATAGCCAATCATTGCGGTTGTTGTCGTCTTGCCGCTGGTGCCGCCGACGGCGATGCCGTATTTATGACTGTTGAAGATTTCCGCCAACAATTGCGGTCTTGTTTTTATCGGAATATTTTTTTCTTTGGCCGCTTTGATGTCGGGAATCGTATCTTCTACCGCGGTTGAAGCGCAGAGCCAAGCCAAATCGTTGCTGATTGCGGAGCCGTCTTGCGGATAAACGGCGATACCGTCTTTTTCAAATGCGGCCTTTACGGATAAATCGCGTCCCAAATCAAAATTACGGTCAGAACCGCGAACTTCATAGCCGGAACGTTTAAGTATTTGTGCCAATGCACTCATACCGCTGCCGGAAATTCCGCAAAAACTGACTTTTACCATTTTTCTTCTCCTTATAAATCGTCCATCAGCTCATTAAGTGCCGCTTCTTTATCTTGTTGTTGAATCTCGGAATTTTCGTAATCCAATGTAATACGGCTTTGTAATTCCGGATTAACCTCTATCGCCAGAGTTACCTTTATTTTTTCTTTGCCGAAAGTGGCAAAAAGCGAAGCCTTGCCTTCTTGTAATTCTTGCAAAAAGTTATCGTTACCGCGCGGCTTGTCTTTTTTGAGTGTTTTAACAACGGTTTTCGGAATATCCGGCGTATCTTCTTCAATTTGAGTGTTTCCGCCTTCCGACATATCCTCTTTTGGTTTATTTTTTATCGGTGCCGGTTCGGCATTTATGTTCGGGACTTCTATCTGTTCTTCATAAACGGCGGCCTTAAAATATTCGTGATCGCCGCCGTATTTCTTTTTGAGTGCGGCATAATAGCGGTCATAAAGTTTTAAGACATTCTCAGCCTTCGGGGTATCGGTAGCAAAGATTCCTTCGGCATATACGGCATTTAAGCGATTTTTTTCACCGAAAACGGTGACAACGGAAGCAAATTGTTTTTGCGGTTGTTTTGTATTTTCGGCAACATAAACGTTTGTTTGATTTTCGAGTTTTGCCGGACGAAACTCAAATCCGAGATTTTCCGTTTCTTCTTTCGGCATTCCCCAATACAGTCCGAACGGCGCTTTCTCGTATGTCGGTGCAGCTTTTTCCGGTACAACCGGCTGTTCTGTATTTTGAGCCTTCTCTGTTTTTGCCGTATCTGCGGCTGTTTCGACCGTTGTATCAAAAGCTTGAAAGAATACGCTGCTTTGCTGATTATCTTCTGTCGGCAAGGAGATGTTTCCCTCTGTTTTTGTGTTTTCTTCTTGTTTTTTCTGCAATTCTCTTTCACGCTGTTTACGGCGCTTTTCGGTCAGCTGCAAAAGTTTCTGCTGTTCTTCAGGAATGGTAACCATTGTCGGTTCGGCACCAATCAGACGATAAGCATCGCTCTGTGCTTTGTGTGCTGCCTTATCCTGTGCTTCGGCGGCATCGACTTCATCAAAATATTCCACCATAAAATTATCTTTATCCGGTTGATCGTTTTGCAAAATCGGTTCAGATGGTGCGGTATTTGCGGATTGCTGTGTTATATCGACATTATCAGAGGAATTCTCTTGCGGTGCAATAACGGGTTCAATGTTGTTCGTTTCTGTTTGTTCAGTCAAAATTTCTTTTTCGGTTTCTTCCGATTCGTCCGGTGTAATATCCGCTGTTTCTTCAATGGCATCTGTCGGTTCGGTATGCGCATCTTTTTCCGGAGCCGTTTCTTCGGGTTCGGTATTTTCAGCATCATCAAGCGTAGGCTCATCAGTATTTTCCGCCGTTTGTTCGACAGCAGCATCTTCCGTTGCCGTATCTTGCATCAAAGCGTCCAAGTCTAGTTGTGCAAAGCTTTGCTTATGCGGTATAAACAATAATGCCAGAGATAATACAAAAATATGTTTCAACATTAAATAATCCTTTGATAACCGTAAAAAAAAATTGATTCACGACTCTGTTTGCGTTATTTTACAAATGAAGTGCAAATATTTTATTAAACCATACGATTTAAAATGGAAAAAGACAATATACAAAATTTATTGATTGAAATCGGACGAAAACTTGTGCGCGAAAAAGGAACGGACGCTTTGACCGTGCGTAAATTGTCCGAAGCATCGGGTTGTTCGGTCGGCGCGATTTACAACCAATTCTCAAATATGGATAACTTTGTTGTTGTGCAGAATTTTATGACTGTTGACGAACTGACGCAAATTATTGCCGATGTACCCGAAACAGATGATGCTTTTGAGGATTTAAATACTTTACTGCAAAAGTTTGTTGATTATGTTATGCAAAATAAAAATCTATGGTATTTGCTGTATTATTTTCACTTGAATCACGCAAAATATACATATTCTTATTTTTATTTGCGGAAGGTTGTAACTGTTTTGCAATGTTTGCGGCGAATTTTGGAACGTATTGTGCCGGAAATGGAACGGCCGGAGCAAATGCTTTCATCGCAGGTTTTGTGGCTTAATATGTTTGCGCTCAGTGCTTTTCTGAGCAAAGATGTTTTGGATTCCTTTTCAAAAATCGATAAGTCAACAATTTGCCAAATTATGGTCAATACGTTTGTTGTCGGTCTGACGGTTTTGGAAAAGCGCGCTTGATTATTCTTCCAGAGTTATTTCCGGCAGAGTAGGCATTTCTATATTTTCTTTTGCATTGATTTCTTGGGTGTTTTCATTGATAATGATTTCTTCTTCCGCTTCGTCGTATGAAAATTCAACCGAAGATTGCAGAATTGTCGGCGTATGCTCTTCTTCCGACATTTCCTCCATCGGGTGTGCCGGTGCGTTTTCTTCTGTTTTCAGAGTATTTGCCGCCGTATCTTTACTGCGTTGCATCAAAAATGTCTCGCGTTCGGCAAATTGTGCATCGGTCAGCAACAAAGTTTTATCAACCTTTTTATCTAGACATTGCAGCAGCCACACATCATAAATCGGGTGTTCAACCGCATTTGTTGCCGGTGAAGAAGAAATCATCCAGCCGCGAAAAATGTTGACATTCTGACCTTGCAGAGTTTTGTCGGCAATATCGGCAAACACAAAGTTATCCGGTGTTTCTTCTTCCGGGCGGGTTTTGCACGAACGAACGGCGATTGACAGCGACCCGAAGTTTACGGCACCGCCGACAGGTATGTATATGACGCTGACTCTGCCGGTAATCTTATCCATTGCCTGCATTTTTGCCGTATTTTTATCAATTCCGGTAGCTCTGACCGTTGCCGCAAAAATGCAACCGCAAAGCAAGATTAAGGTAAAAATCTTTTTATTCATCTTTGTTTCCGCTGTCTGTTACCATAAAAATGATTTCGCCGACCATATCTTCAATCGTTTTAAAATCTTTTGTTTTTACAAATCGGTCACCGTCCGTCAGGTATTCTTTGTCTTTTCCGGGTTCGATTTTAACAAACTTATTACCCATCAAACCGTCGCTGACAATAGCGGCAACACTGTCTTTCGGCAGTCTGACATCGGAAGCGATGCTAAAGGTGACATTGACCGTATAATCTTCGTTGTTCAGGTTCTGAGAAGTTACCGTGCCTACTTTGATGCCGTTGATGCGCACATCGGAGCCGACAGCCAAACCGCCGACTTTCATAAATTCGGCATTCAGCGTGTATCCCTTTACAACCTGTAAATCCGAAACATTGTAGGCAAAGCCCAAGAACAATAAGGCAATTACCAAAACAACGAGTCCCATAATTGTTTCTACGGGTTTTTTATGCATTTTATTCCTCCTCCGATTGTTGTTTGTCGGCAGAGCTGCGTTTTGCCTTGCCGAGAGAGATAATACGATCAACCAATTCTTCTAAAATAATCGCATCCTGCGTAAATGAAAAATCGCCCTTATCTTCAATAAAATCTTCCGACCCGCCCGGTTCTATTTCGATATACTTGTTACCCATAATACCGGCACTGACGATTGAGGCGCTGCTGTCGTCCGGAATTTGAATACCGTTGCGGATTTTAAGTGTCAATGTGGCGCGAAAGTCCTCATCAAGCACATTGTTTTCAACATATCCGACATCAACGCCTGCCAATCGTACTTTGTCACCGACGGACAGACCGTCGGTGCGGTTGAAGGTGGCATATATCGTATAATCGGTATTTTCCGCGCCCGCCCAAACATTATGCTTGAGCTTAAATATCAGGCACGTAAGCAGACAGATGCCGAGAACGCAAAGCCCGATGATAAAGTTTTTGAATTCTTCTTTTGTAAAATTTTCCAATTTTCTCTGCTCCGAATAAGCTTTTTGTTAATTATTACTCCATTAAAATCAATTTGTCATCAAAGTTTTTTATTATGTTGAAAAAATTTATGAAATGTTGTTATTATAGGGTATTGTTTATGAACAACGGATAAAAAAGATGTTGAAAATTGAGAATGTTTCTAAGTTTTTCGGAACAAAACAGGCGTTATGCGATGTTTCGTTTCAGGTTAAAAAAGGACAGATTGCCGCACTTTTGGGTGAAAACGGTGCCGGTAAATCCACATTGTTGCGCGTTTTAAGCGGTTATTTTGAGCCGGACTGCGGAGCGGTGTTGCTTAATGATGTCAATCTGAAAGACAGTCGGACGGAATTTTTGCAAAATATCGGGTATGTGCAAGAAATTTCCGCACTTTACGGTGAAATGACGGTTTATGATTTTTTGTGTTTTGCCTCCAAAATCAGACGGTTGAAACCGGAAACGGCAGTCGCCAAAATAAAAGAAACAGTTGATTTGCTGCAACTCGGCGAAGTTTTGTTGCAGAAAAACGAAACGCTCTCAAAGGGCTTTAAAAAACGTACGGAATTGGCAGCCGTTTTGCTTGCCGAACCGGAGGTGTTGCTTTTGGACGAGCCGACGGAAGGATTGGACCCGAATCAGAAAGCGACCATTCGGCAGATTATCAAAAAATATGCCAAACAACATATTGTGATAATTTCAACACATACGCTTGAAGATGTGGAGGCGCTGGCAAATGTTGTATTACTTCTGCATAAAGGGCAATTGCAATATGCGGGGGAGTTAAAAGCATTCAAGAAAAACGCCAAAAATGATTTGTTGGCATCGTTTCGAAAAGCAACGGCGGATTGAGGTGAATTATGCAGCAGTTTAAGACATTGTTTCAAAAAGAATTGAACGGATATTTTCAAAGTTCTTTTGCCTACATTCTTTTATTTATATATCTGTTTGTATCAATCGGCTCGGCTTTTTATTTCGGCTCGTATCTGGCAATGCACGATACGGCGGTATATGCGCTGTTTTATTTGCAGCCGGTGGTGCTGACAATGGTTCTGCCGGCAATAACAATGCGTTTGTGGTCGGAAGAATATAAATCAGGAACTGCCGAGTTTCTATTGACTCAGCCACTTAAATATACCTGTCCGGTGCTGGCAAAATTTTGTGCAGCCGCAGCGTTGAGCGGGATGATGACCTTGTTTTTACTGCCGTTTGTATTTTATACGGCAAGTCAAATGATGTTGGATTGGGGAAACATTGTTTGCTGTTATGTCGGTTTATGGCTGTTTATTTGTTTGTTTTGCGCACTCGGATGCTTGATTTCGTCTTTAAACAAGCATATTATTGCCGCATATTTGTTGAGTGTTTTTGTTATGGCACTGTGGATGATTTTGCCGCTGACCGGTTTGTATGAAGCATACACGGATTTTTTGCTGGCGGAAATCAGTTTATATGATTTGACATATATGATTCTGTTTTGCGGCGTATTTTTGTTTTTGAATGTTTTGGTTTTGGAATACCGTGCCTCGGCACAAAGACATAAAACGCGCCGATTTGCCGGTTTCGCGGCACTTCTTTTGGTCGGCGCTGTCTTATTAAACGGAACTTTAAGCATTGTTTCGGCGCATAAATTCGACTTAACGGCACATAAAATTTATACGCCGCAAAAGGTCAGTCAAGAGATAATATCCGCCGTTGATAAGCCGATTTCTATCGATGTTTATATCGCAAAAGATTTCAGGGCGCACAATATTGAGTATTTCCGCTATTATCATCAGGTGCGGCGTTTTTTGGAAAAATATCAGGCACAGTCCGATGGTTTAATCCGTGTAAATGTTCTGGAAGTCGAACCTTTCAGCCAAATGGAAAGTGCCGTGCTCGAATACGGTTTGTACTACGAAACAAATCCGAATGATACGAAAGATTATTTCGGAGCAGTGGTGCGCGACAATGACGGAAACGGTGTCGTTATTAAAAAGTTTACGGTTGAACGCAGCGCGTATCTGGAAAAAGATATTGACGGCGCACTCTTAAAATTGCAGTATGGCAAAGAATTGAGCAAAAGCATCGGTGTTTATCTTGACCCGACACAGAATCTGGATAAATTTAACGCATTTATGCTTAATTTGGAAGATGATTATGATGTTGTGCCCGTAACCGATGATGTTTATGAAATTTCACCGCGGTTGGATTTGCTTATTTTGGTAAATCCGAAAAAATTCTCCGCAGTTTTTCGATATGCGCTTGACCAATATATTCTGAACGGCGGTAAGGCGATTATATTGTTTGATTTGCTGACAAAAAATCAGGTTGACGGCGTCAATATGCAACCTCTCGGAATGATTGATTTTCTGGATAAATGGGGCATTTTAATCGGCGGCAAACTGGTTGATGCGGGAGAAGCCGATGCCGCATATTATACCGGAGAATTGCCTGTAAATATCTATCGTGCGCTTGAGTTTGCTCCGATAAATAAAAAATTGACAGCCAAACCGATTGTCAAAGGTACGCAAAACAGATATATCGGTGCCGTCATCGAAGGTGTTCTGCCGTCATTGTACGCGGAAAGTCCGCATAAAAATGCGAAAATTCAAAAGTCGATGTTGCCGCACAGTTTGATTTCTACCGGACCGGTTCGAGTGGCTCTTATCGGCGATGTCGATTTTGTTGATGAGGATTTTTGGCTTGACGAACGTTCTGCCGACGCTAATCCGTTTACGGCAATCAATAAAGCGGCGAATATGGAAATTATGCGCAATTTGGTCGATGAAATGGCGGGTATAACGGCTTATCGTGCTTTGCCTGTTCGGTCGTCATACAGAAATACACACAGTATCGGACAGCAGATTTATGAAAGCACATACGGCGAGATTGCTCCGTTTTATATTAAGCTTAATGAGCAAATTAACGAAATGAAAGACGAGTTTTATCAAAATACGGGGGTTAATGCGGACCAAGCACGAGCCTCGGCACAGGTAAACGAAATCGGACAACAGATTGCTGCTTTGGAAAAACAGGCCGATGCGCTTCTTTATCGGCTCAAAGGGCAATATTCGCAGGTTGTGCGGCGTATTATGCTCGGTAATATACTGTTGTTGCCGCTGTGTGCCGTCGGCGTGTTATGGCTGATTATGCGGTTATTGCGGCGACGTAAGGCAAAGCATATTCGGGAGATTTTCAATGGCAGATAAATATTTCCGCTATGTATGGATTTTTGTTGCCGTTGCCGCTGTTTTATTCGGTATGTCCGTTTATCGGCAGTATAACTCCGATGCCGGAAAAATACGCGGTCAGTACGCTTTTGCGCAGACGCGTGATAATATTAAATTGCTGCAACACATAAAAATGACAACCCCTGAAAGCGGGGAGGTCAATTTGGAGTTTGCGGACGGTGACTGGCGTTTCAAAGAAGCTAAAGGTTATTTTATCAATGTGAATCGGTTGGCGGATTTTTATGCAATGGTAAACAGTGCGCTGATTGAAACGGTTAATCCGGCAGCAAAAGAAACACTGGAAAAGCAAAATCTGACACCCGAAACAGGTACTGTCGTTATAACTTATGATAATACGGGCAATGTTTTGGATGAAATGATTATCGGCAAACGATATGATGACGATTCGGTTTATGCTTATTCCGAAAAAAATAAAGGTTATTACTATATTATCGGTCCGGTCGGTGCTTTTGCCGGCGGTGCGCGGGATTGGATTCCGTATCCGTTGCTGAGTATCGATGGCGGTCGTATTCGCCGAATGATTCTCCGCGGTCATTTGTTTGAGGGCGAAAAGTTAGAACAACTTATGCAAAGTTCGTTTAATATGCAGCGTGCGCTCGGTGTTTTGAGCTTTATCGGCTATGACGGTGTGTCGCTGAAATCGGATTTGGCGGAAGATAAATATGCTGACATAAAACCACGCACACTAGATATTGTAATGGATAACGGTCTGATTTATGCGTTTGAAATTTATGAAATCGAGGATTTGTATTGGCTCGGGATTACTTTAAAGGTTGATAAAATATCGCGGAAAGGGGTTGCTTCTTTTGTTAAGCAAAATCAGAAATATTTTGCCGATTGGCTGTTTTTAATGGATACACGTCAAGGCAGAACACTGTATAAAATGTAAGCCCAAAGGACATCTGTTTTGTTGCGGTTGAGGGTTTGCGATAAGAGGAAACCTTGTATGCCGACTGCTATTCCATCAAAGTGCAAACGCAAGGTTATGTGGTGTTTTTATAATATTTTAACTCTTGGTTGATACAACAAAGATTGAGGTGCGTTATGAAAAAATTACTTTTAATATTCGGAATATTCTTTGCTTTGCTTGAAAATGCACAAGCTCTTGATGAAAAAGAAAAAGCGATGTTTGACCGACTTATCAGCTTTACCGGCACTTATGAAGAAGATTTGCATCGTTTTAAACAAAAACCATTGATCGATAACTTGATGCTTACATTGATAATGTGATTTCTGAAACCATACCTTATACAACAGGATCCATTATACATGTTTATGAAGCGACAGCTGATGCCCATTATTGGGATATTAAGTATCAGCCGAATTTTGAAACCGATAAAATAGCCGATTGGCGCGAGTTTCCTTATACCGAGTGGGCTGTGCAATCGTATTATAATTTTAAAAAATTCAATAGCGTTATCAATAAAGGTATCGGTTATAAAAAGGCCGTGGATATGCTGAAAGACTACTATATTAAAGTATTTAATACCGCACCCGAAAAGGCATTAAATACGGCTTTGATTACGCTTAATCCGCCATCTTCTTATAATTTTAAGCGTATAATGCCGGATAATTTGAAATATCTTTTGCTAACCGGAGCCGATTGGGAAAAATTAAAAAGCAATTACCTGAAAATGACGATATAGCGGAATTGTTGGAATTAAGTATTGCTTATCCGCGGAACTTAAAACAACTCGTGAAACTAACAAAAAATGTTGATAAACTCAACAGTTTTGGCAAAACTCCATTGCAAACCGCCGCGCAATACGGCTATTTGGAAAGCGTTAAAATTTTACTTGATGCCGGTGTGGATATAAATCACCAAACCGATGCCACAAACTGTTTCTCAGATTTTGAAATTGAGTGTATTGATAACGGAAAGCGCTCTGCCTTGATGTATGCCTTGCAGGAAAATCAATTTAAGGTAGCTGAATATTTGTTGGACAAAGGTGCCGATATAACTTTAACCGATTCACAAGAAATGACGGCACTTGATTATTTGATGAAAAAAGCACCGAAATTCAGCGCACACCGAACCGGAACAATTTACGGCGGTGAAGCTAATTGGAAAATTCCGGAAGATAAGGAAAAATTACCGGCACAACAATACGATAAACTATATAAGCGATTGTTTTTCAATCAGCAACCGCAAATCGCCGATGTGTTGATTGGAAAATGGGAATCTCGAGATAAAAATGAAACAGCTGTTTTTGAAAAAAATATGAAACCGAACGAGCCATTATTGATTGTTAAAAACACCGACGGAATATTTGCCGTATGTGATGCACAAGAAGATTCTCGCAACGTTTTTAACTGTATTTTTGAGCCGGATAAGGGTGATAAAAATAAATTTGATGTTTTCTTTGCAATTTCTCATTATTATAAAGATAAAGTAATCATATATTACAGTCTGGAACCGAATGAACTTAATCGTTGTGCGCAAGATGACGCTTGCGAACCTGAAATTTTAGCAACACTGGAACGAGAAGCAGAACACGATAAAAAATAATTTTTTTAAGAAAGTCGCGTTTATAACTTTTTCACATACACGCGGGTGGATTTTCCCTCGTGGGTCAGTATAAAAACTTCAGTCGTTTCTCTGCGCATCTGCTTTAATTTGTCGCTCGCCGGCCAGTCGTGCAACAACTCCGCCGCCGACCAATCTCCTTTGCCGATTTCCTCGCGCCAATGCGTCTGATTTTTAGCTTGATAATATTTAATAACCTGCATTTTTGCTTCCTTAATAAAGACATCTTTTAAAATCAGAGTATAGGATTGCTTAAAATTTGCAAGATTCTTTTTGACATCTTGCATTTTGCGGTGATAATTAAAGCAACTGTTATTTTTTAAAAGGAGATAAAAATGCCGTACATTGAAACAAAAATGAGTATTAAACTGGACGCAAGTCAAAAAGATGACCTGCAAAAAAAGCTGACCGATGCTGTTTCTGTCGCATTCGGTAAGCCGAAAGCCTATATTATGGCCGATATTGAGGACGAAAAATCGCTGTATATGGCGGAACGCAAGCTCGAAAAAGGTGCGTATATCGCTATTCGGCTGCTGGGCTCGGCATCTAAATCGGCGTGTCAGGTTGCAACCGCTGAAATTTGCAATATTTTGAAAAACGATTACGGTATTGACGGCGCAAATGTGTATATTACCTATCACCCTGTCGACCTCTGGGGCTGGAACGGGAGTATGTTTTAAGCTTGCCGGCGTTTATGCTTTCCGAGCGTAAAGGCGTGGCTCTCGTTAACCAATGCAAACAGAACATCATCCGGAACCGTATCATCAAGTGTAATCGTTATCCAACTTTTCTTATTCATATGATACGCCGGATAAAAGCCGTTTTGCTTGTGTAACTCCGGTATTTTAGCCTCGTCCAATTTAATGTTTACGACTTCAATCTCGCCGGAAAGCTTTTTATCGAGTTTGCTCCGGTCGATAGTCATAATCAGCGCATACCACTTTTTGCTGTCGGGATTTTTAAATACGCCGTAACCGTCGAATTTATCCCACGGAAAAGTCGGCTCGTCGCCGAAAGTATCGTAAATCGCCTGAGTTAAGCGATTTGCTTGCGGGTGCGCAAAATAGTTAATCCGGCAACAATTAGCTTTGATATTTTCCAAAATCTTTTGATATTCGGCACGTACCTCGCCGGCGAAACCTTCCATATTTTCAACACGCAACGGCAAAAATTCGTCTTCGGTGGCAGTTTCGAACACTGTTCCGAACATACTGCCTTGCTGCGTAATACTTACCATTGCCTTAAAATCGCCGTTCATAAACAGCTCACTGTAAGTCCACACGTCGCCGGACTTGGTAAATCCAAACTTTGGGAGCTGGTTGAAATCAATAATTGTGCGTTTAAATATCTTTTCTTCTATGGTCATAACTGCCTCTTGTCTTTAACATAAAGATTTCTGCGAAAAATTGCAAATCGATTCAAAAAATTTTCACACTTCGCCACCGATTATATCAAAAAAACCAGCAAAAAATGACACCGGCTCAGCGCCGATGTCATTTTTTAACACTTCTGATGAACTTTTACCTCAAAGATGAGTGTTTTCACTTTTCAGCGGTACAGTTCATAAAGGCGGTTTGTTCATTTCTTTTTATTAAGCAAAGCGTAGATTTCTTCTCTTTCAAAGGTATAGCAATTTGCACCTGGGGAGGTTTCCCAAAAAGCTTCAATAAGTTCTTTGGCTTCATCTTTCGGGAAAAATTCAACGATTTTTCTCAGTGTCGGTCGCCAGATATCCATATCGCGTTCGATAGCCTTCTCCAAGAGTTCTTTGACTTCCTCTTTGGGATAAATCTCAAAAATTTTGAGAAAACCCTGCTCACATAACCACGGAGAACCTTCAATAAAAGCTCTCAAAATATCCTTGAGGTCGTCGTTGGAAAAAACTTTCAAAATTTTGTGCTCGACATCGTCAAATTCCGTATAAGAATCATATCCCTTTACCACAGCAATCAGAATTTCTTTGGTTTCTTCCGTCGAAAAAACTTTCAGAATTTGATTAAACAGCTCAATCGTCAGATGCAATTTAGGCAGGATTATATCCTTTGCCTCCTTACCCAAAACTTCCAGAGCCTTGATTTTTACCTCCTCGTTAAGCTCACAATACTTGACGTACTTCAGCAAAACTTCTTTGGATATTTCTTGCGGAAAGTTTTCAAGCATTTTGATGAAAACCTCAGGATAAATATGCCCGCTGTTGTGATAAATCTCTGAAATATCCGAGTAGGAAAGGTTTGCCACAAACTCTTTCTGACGCTCGGTCAGATGCATATTCTGCAGTCTTTCTCGCATCGGTTGGTTATCGGGGTCAAGTCTTGAGCTGAGACGAACATCTTTGTATATTGCCGCAGCCATAATGTCCTCAGAAAAAGAAACGTACTCTTTCATCAACTCCATAGGATTCTTACAATTAAAAAAACCTATCTGTTGTCTCCTTGTTAATAATTTTGGTTTCATAACAATGACATTTAAGTTAAACAATAATATTTTTGTACACACACTGTATCATATTTTCATTTGATGTCAAGTTTTATGACAAAAATCCCGACAGAGCCTATATCAAATTTAAACAGGACTTCGATTTTTCATCGTAAGCCCTGTTCTCCTTATCGTAACTTGTTTTAGACTACTTATTGTGAGATTTTTCCAATTTCATAACGGCAACAGTGGATAAGACTTTACCCAGTTTTGTTACCGGTTTGGATGGCTCGGCATCTTTTGATAAAATACCTTTCGATTTCAGTTTCTGATGTATTTTTTCAATTTTATGCGCAACAATATATTCTGCCGTATCATCTCTGCCGTCTTGTGCAAAGTGTTTGACAATACCGTCACAATATTCAAATTCTTTCTGTTGGGAATTCGGATAATAAACGTATCTTGTATCGCGGTCTTCAATTATATTTTCCGCATCATCATAACGTGTAACCTGATCATCACCATCAGAACTGGAATATACCTTTTTAGCTAATTTGCCGTTATCATAGCGCCAGACACTTGTCGATTCATAATAATCCGGTACGGAAAACGAATCGTGCTCTGCCGGTACATTATGATATTCCAAAGAAGATAAGCGATTTTCTTGCTCTTGCCACAATTCTTCAAACTTTTCTTTCATAAAGGACGGAGATTCTTTTTTCTTAACCGGCTTTTGTTTCGGAGAACGTACATACATACCTGAATTTCTCCGCATACGGGAGGTATTTGCAAGTGTCGTCATTGTATTTGCGGCGACAATTATAGGAGCTATATTAACCATATTCTTATCCTTTACAAAAACAAAATAACTTTTGTTATGTTATATATTAGCAAATTTTGACATTTATGTCAATATAATTTAACACAAAGCAAATATACGCCAATCCGAAAATGTTTATTGCAAATACTGTGCAACACGCCCTAACAAAATCAAAGCCTCCTTTCTAACAACAGAAAAGAGACTTTGCATATAAAATATAATTAAAGATTTCAGGCTTTTTCGACTTGAGAAAATTCAAGTTCAACCGGCGTATAGCGTCCGAAAATCGAAACAGACACTTTGAGCCGTGATTTCTCTGTATCAACCTCGTCAACCGTCCCGACAAACGATTCAAACGGACCATCGGTCACCCGAACCTGTTCGCCAACCTCAAAGCTGACATTGGAAACCGGACGCTCGGCGCTTTCTTCAACTTGCTTTTTAATCTTTTCGACTTCCGCCTCACTGATAGATTGCGGCTTATTGCGGCTACCCAAAAATCCGCTTACGCGCGGTGTGTTTTTAACCACCAACCACGTTTCATCGGTCAGCTCCATTTTTACTAAGATATATCCCGGAAAGAATTTATGACCGGTTTCTTTTTTCTTTGACTTACCGTTTTCCGCTTTTTTCTCTTTCGGATCTTGTTCCATCGGCACCCATACTTCCAGAATACGGTCTTCCATATTCTTCAATCTTGCCTGTTCTTCCAGAGACTCTTTAACTTTTTTCTCAGAACCGGAATATACATTAACAACATACCAACGTGCAGCCATTTTTATTTTCCTAACTGTAAAATTTCACCAACACCCCAGCCGAGAACCACGTCGACGGCAAAGAAAAACGCCGTAGCGATTGCGACCAGAATAACAACCATTGTGCAAGCAGGCACAACTTCTTTTTTTGTCGGCCAAGTCACCTTTTTCATTTCTTGTCTGACCTGACGCATAAACTGTAACGGACTCGTACTCATTTAATATCCCTTAAACGCCATTTATACAATATTGCCCTATATATACAAATTTTCTTAAATGAATGTCAAGCGAATCTTTCGGAATATCAAAACATTTTTTCTTTTATGCCGAATCTGTGCATAAAATTGCAAAAACTGTGTGTTATTATTGTTTGTGCTTTAATCCGCAAAAAGTGTTGTTATACTTAATTGCAGAATAGGAGAACTTGTAATGACGATTGTTGCAATATGGTGTCGGCACAGCGGAGATAATGTTATCGGCGCCGGTTCGGGATTGCCGTGGAAGATTCCGTCCGATACCCGTCGTTTTCGCAATTTGACCGAAGGGCAAATTAAGGTTATGGGACGGCGAACATACGAAGGTATGCCGCAAAAGGTATTGATGGGCAAACGTGTGATTGTGCTTGATATTGATAATACGTGCGAAGTATTTGATAAAGAAAATCATTTTATAGTCGACAACGCCGAAAAATTGAAGGATTATCCGGAAGATTTGTATATTTCCGGCGGCGCATCCGTATATGCCGTGTTTTTTACCACGCCGAAAATTATGCCCGACATTGTCGTTGATTGTGTGTATGGCGGTGAAATCTGCGCCGAGTCGAAAGATTTGATAAATATAAATGCCAGTGTATCGGTGTTGGAACAGAAATATTTTGCCTTGCCGCAACATTTTGAATTAGATGGCGTTACGACAACCGTATGGCTTAAAAAAGGTGACTTTGTCGAACAGTCGGTTGTCAAAAAAATTCTGCAATATTTAGAAACGGAAGGGAAGTAAAATGCAGCAATATTTAGATTTGTTGAAAGATATTATGGAAAACGGTGTCGATAAGCTTGACCGCACCGGAGTCGGTACGCGTTCGGTTTTCGGGCGCCAGATGCGCTTTGATTTAAGTAAAGGTTTTCCGCTTGTAACAACCAAAAAAGTACATCTCAAAAGCATTATTTATGAACTTTTATGGTTTTTAAAAGGTGATACCAACGTAAAATATCTGCAGGAAAACGGCGTGCGTATATGGAATGAATGGGCAGATGAGAACGGTGAACTCGGACCGGTCTACGGTTCACAATGGCGCAATTGGAACGGTGAAGGAATTGACCAAATAGCCCAAGTTATCGAAACTTTGAAAAAGAATCCGAATGACCGCCGAATGATTGTTTCGGCGTGGAATGTCGGTAAAATTTCCGAAATGCACTTACCGCCGTGTCATATGATGTTTCAATTTTATGTTGCAAGCAACAAACTCAGCTGTATGCTCTACCAACGCAGTTGCGATATGTTTTTGGGTGTGCCGTTCAATATAGCTTCGTACGCTTTGCTCACAATGATGGTGGCACAGGTTTGCGGTTATGAAGTCGGTGAATTTGTGCATACTTTGGGCGATACGCATATTTATCATAATCATTTTGAGCAGGTCAAGGAACAGCTTTCTCACACGCCGTACCCGTTGCCGCAAATGAAAATAAATCCGAATGTTCGGGATATTAACGATTTTAAATTTGAAGATTTTGAACTGATAGGGTATAAAAGCTATGATACAATACGTGCAAAAGTTGCCGTGTAGTATGTTATAAAATACTTTGAATATGTTTTCACCTTTTTGGTGATGGCCGAGAATATGGTCGGGATATATAAGATGACGTATTTTTTAATAAAAATGCGTCATTTTTTTATGCGGTGCAAAAATCGGCAAAATTATTCGGTATGTGTTTGATAAATAAAACAGGAGCTTTCAACGGATAGGCACTTTGCTTTTTACAGGTTCTGAAATATTTAGGCAAGGTATAAATGCAAGAAAAATCAGGTTTTAACACCAAAATCAGAATTTCAGTAAAAAATACTTGCAAAATAAAAAATATGATGTAAATATAACTTTGGTTGACGGGGTGTAGCTCAGCCTGGTAGAGCGCTTGGTTTGGGACCAAGATGTCGCGTGTTCGAATCTCGTCGCCCCGACCACATTTGACGAAAGCCTCCAGAGAGGATATTCTCTAGAGGCTTTCTTATTGAAAATAAAGGATTTTTTCCTTCTAACAAAAAGTTCGAATAGAGCAATTTTAGAACTTTCCGGTTCATCGTCAAAGTTGGGGGCAAGAGTAAAAAATTATAAAAGTTAAAAGTCATCAGGTTGACCTCGTAATTAAAGTTTAAGCACATAAAATTCTAGGTTCATCGTCAAAAGTGGGGGCAAGAGTAAAAAATTATAAAAGTTAAAAGTCATCAGATTGACCTTGTAATTAAAGTTTAAGCACATAAAATTCTAACACGCAAGCGATAATTTTCAAA
>JAFVBL010000010.1 GCA_017479985.1 Alphaproteobacteria bacterium
CGAGGGATTTCACAGGAAAATGAAGCTGATACAAAGGCGAGCGTATGGATTTAGAAATTTTGAAAATTATCGCTTGCGTGTTAGGATTTTATGTGCTTAAACTTTAATTACGAGGTCAACCTGATGACTTTTACTTTTTATAATTTTTTACTCTTGCCCCCATCTTTGACGATGAACCCAAAAAAGACGGGAGCCGGAATCCAGACGAAAAACAAAGCAAATCCAGAAAATACCGAGGCTCCCGAATGGTACGCGCTGAGGGATTCGAACCCTCGACCCACTGATTAAGAGTCAGTTGCTCTAGCCAACTGAGCTAAGCACGCATATGCGTCAAACATCACTTGTATAATGCATTAAAATTTGTTTTGCAACATTTTTTTTTATAAAAGTAAAAATTTTTCGCAAAAAGAAATTTTTTTATATAAATTTTTATAAATTCAATATATAAATAAGGCAGTTTAATTTATCAAAAGGACAAAAAATGGTTGAAAATAAAGCAAATGCGGCGGATAAACCGCAAAAGAAAAAATCTAAATTGAAAAAAACATTTAAATGGCTGGTCAGTGCAATTGTTTTGTTGGTGGTACTGATTCTTGCCGGTGCATATTGGGCTTGGAACTATTTTGATTGGAAGTCAAAAGTTCGCCAGATGGTGCATATCTACGGCTCGCAGGTGGTCGGAACAGATGTCAATATCGGCAGAATCGATATTTCGCTTAAAGACGGACGCGGTTCGGTCAGTGATATTACGGTCGGCAATCCGAAAGGGTACAGTAAGGATTTGATTATCAATCTCGGTACGGTGGCGGTAAAAGTCGATACCGATTCGGTTATGAAGGCTTTGAAGGAAACAGCACAAAAAACAGGTCCGAAAGTAAAAACAATCATTATCGATGAAGTGCGCGTCAATAAACCGGAGGTCACGTATGAGTTGATGAATCTTAATAAAAACAATGCGAATGACATATTGGCAAATATCAAACAAAATACAGCATCTTCCGCACAAAAATCCGAACCGAAACCACAAGATGAAAATGCCGTGCAATATAATGTTGCCGTGAAAAAAGTTGTGGTGGAAAACGGAACGGCAACTGTTGCTGCCGGTTTACTCGGTGTTTCAAAGTCACTGAGTGTGCCGTTGCCGACAATTACCATCAATAACTTGGGAACAGAGAAACAGGGAATCAGTATTGAAAACGGATTGGCACGGCTGTTTCAGGAAATCTTGAAAAATACGGTGGGTGCAGTGGCAAAGGTCGATTTGAGCGATTTATTGAGCGGAGTCGGTGATTTGGCAAACGGTGCGGTTGATGCCGCCAAAGGAGTCGCAGGCGCGGCGGCGGATACTGCCGGTAAAGCTGCCGGTGCGGCAACAGATGCGGCAGGTGCGGCTGTCAACGGCGTGACCGACGGAGTCAAAGGAATTGCCAACGGAGTCGGCGGATTATTTAAATAACAGTTGCAATAAATAACAAAAAAAAGACCGCTCGATGCTTTTTCGGGCGGTTTTTATCTTAATTTAAAGAAGTTAAAAGCAAGAAAAAGTTTTCTACCTTTTTATATTGGTCTGTTTTATGCAGATAAAAGTTCCTGATGTCTTTGCAAATAGGTTATAAGAGTAGTGCGGCTGACACCGATAATTTGTGCAATTTCTCGCTTACTGTAATTTTGCAATAACATAAAAGAAATGTTTTGTTTTTGTTTGTCAAGTTTATAGGTTTTATTTAAATGTCCGAGTGGGCGACCGAGTTTATGTCCTTCTTTTTGTAAACGAGACAAAGCTTCTTTTGTACGTTGAGAAATCAATTTGCGTTCAATTTCAGCAGAAAGAGCAAATGCAAAAGCTAAAACTTTAGATTGAATATCGTCATCTAATCGATAACTGTCTTTAATTGTCCAAATTCGCACACCTTTGCTTGAGCATATATTCAAAATACTCATAATTTGGAGTAAATTACGTCCGAAACGAGATATTTCTGAAGCAAGAATCATATCTCCAGCTTGAATATTTTGTAGCAGAATACCTAATCTGCGTTTTTTATAATCAATTGAACCGTTTGCGATTTCTTTAATCCATCTGTCAATTTTTATTTTGTTTTGCTGACAAAATTTATGGATTTCAAATTGTTGATTTTTTGTATTTTGTTTATCAGTACTAACACGAATATATCCGTATATCATTATCTTGTTCCTTTCTGTAACTGTTAAATGAGGTTTAGAAAAAACGTCCGTTTTTATTGAACAAGATTAATAAAATTTCACCTCTTATTCTAGCATAATAATGATTTTTGTCAATGCTTTTTATAAATATTGTATCAGTATGAAAATATTATAAATTTGTCTATGTACATATAATGTAAAGAACAGCGCCTGCAATACGTAATTTCTCTGCGGTGTGTTCAATAAAAACGGACGTTTTTTTTGAACACACCGCAAATAAGGAGAAAAATTATGATTAGTTATGAGGACGCATTGAAAAAATTTGAAGGCGAAACAATTGAAATTACGCCGACAGATAAAAAAAGAATCTGCATTCCGATTCATAATCACGTTGGTTCACAAGAAGTTGAATTTACCAGTTGGGATGGTTCTAAACAAAAAACTGTCGGTTACAAATTTGTAAATCAGACAGATGGTTCAGAACAGGTTGCTGCGGCAAAGGACGGTGTTTTGATGCTGTATGAAGGCAAAACACCGGATGGTAAAATGCGTTCAGAAGCAGTTAGGGAATATTTGGATAAGCATCCTTTAGCTGCAAAGACAGCCAGTGGAGTGGAAAAACTTGTAGGTTTTCTGAACACGATTGCTATAGGAGATAAAGGTCAATCAGATGTTTATTCGACTGATTTAGGTTTTGTAGCTAAAAAGATTCTGGGCGCACCGGCAAAAGAAGATATTAAGCCAGGACAGATGATTGTCGGTCAAAAAGTCAGTGCAACATTACAAGCTTTCAGAGTTGGTCCAGGTGTCGAGTTTGAAGGAGCTCCGGGTACGGCTTCTACGCAAAAAGCCGGAAAAGACGGTGCTTATATTATCAAAGACGACAGTGGTGCCAGAATGATTCAGACTGCCGAATTTAATCAAGCCTATATGATTACAAAAAATCCGATAACGATGGGCAGAGACAGCAAAGGACCGCGTGAATAATCTAAACGGTCGAAAGTTGAAAAGCAGGAGATTTTTCTCCTGCTTTTTTGTGTGGAATCGGTATTTTTTCTCTTTGTTAAAAAATTTTGCTGAAAAACACGGTCATTCTGAGGAAGTGAAACGACCGAAGAATATCCTTAGCTGCCGTGCGTCCTTTCGCAGAAAGAAAAAATGACGACAGTACACTGTATGGCAGGAGATTCTTTGCCTGCGGCTCAGAATGATGTGACTTTTTAAGGAGATTCTTTGCCTGCGGCTCAGTATGACCGTGTTTTGTTCTGCACGGGGGCTTCGGTTCGGACTACGTCCGCCCAAGAATGACTGTTTTTTCTTCGGGGGATTGTTCGAGGACGTCTTCGACTCCTCGTTTATGCAAGAGCGGCAATCAATACAAGAATGAGTGTTTTGCTTTTGAAGCGACGTATTAAATTTATATCTTACACAATACCGGACTTAAAAGTGCCGATTGTTTGCCGCAGATTGATACAGCCGAACGAATTGCCTTTTCGGCACGGGCAAATTGTTCCTCCGTTTGATAATGCACTATTGCCAACGGTGTTTGCGCATCAACATAATCACCGATTTGAGCAAAGTTTGTGTAACCGGTTGCCAAATCAAGTGCTTGCGATGGGGTACTTCGTCCGCCGCAGAGTTCAATAATACTCAGGCCGACGGCACGGGCATCGACGGCACCGATATAGCCGTTTTTTGCCGCATATATCGGCTTTGTGTGTGCGGCGTGCGGCAAATATTCTTCATATTTTTCGGCAAAGTCTGTCGGACCTCCGAGAGCCGCAACCATTTGAGCAAATTTTTCAAGTGCCGCACCGGAAGATAATTTTTCCGTTATCAGATTGTTTGCTTCCGATAAATTGTTGCAGCGCCGGCAAAGCACCAGAATTTCGGCGCACAGTTCACGTGTGACTTTATCTAAACGCGGATTGATGTTTTTGCCTTGCAGATATTCCACAGATTCGCGTACTTCAACGGCGTTTCCGGCGGCAAATCCCAAAACCTGATTCATATCGGTCAGCACGGCGCGTGCCTTTGTGCCGGCACCGTTTGACACATCTATAATGGATTGAGCCAAAGCTTTGGCATCTTCAAAACTTTTCATAAACGCACCGTTGCCGCATTTTAGGTCCATAACCAGATATTCCAAACCGGCGGCGAGTTTTTTTGAGAGAATTGACGCCGTAATCAGCGGAATCGACTCAACGGTGCCGCAGACATCGCGAATCGCATAGATTTTTTTGTCTGCCGGTGCCAGATTGCCGGTTTGCCCGATGATGGCGCAACCGACTTTTTTTACTGTTTTACGGAAAAGTTCATTATCCGCTTGTGTGTTATAATTCGGAATTGCCTCAAGTTTATCAATCGTACCGCCGGTATGCCCGAGACCGCGTCCGGCAATCATCGGCACGTATACATCGCAGGCAGCCAGAATCGGTGCCAGCATCAGACTGACTTTATCTCCGACACCGCCGCTTGAATGTTTATCGACAATCGGCTTGTCAAAACCGTCCCAACGCAAGACATCTCCCGAGTCGCGCATTGCCAATGTCAAATCAATGGTTTCGCGTTTGTTCAATCCGTTTAAGAAAACGGCCATTGTCATTGCCGCAACTTGTGTATCATCGACCGTGCGGGAAGATATGCCGCCTATAAATTCACGGATTTGTTCGGCGGATAAGACACCTTTATCGCGTTTAATGCGAATAATTTCCTGTGGTAACATAGGTTATTCCTTTTCTAAAAATTCGGTTATCAAGAAGCTGAGTTTTTCGGCGGCAATACCGACTTGATGCAATACATCTTCGTGATTCGGTTTATGCGGACTTAAGCCTGTGCATAGGTTTGAAATAACCGATATTCCGGCAACTTTAAGCCTTAGATGAACGGCGGAAATTACTTCCGGCACCGTTGACATACCGACGGCATCGGCTCCGAGTAATTGCAACATTTTGACTTCAGCCGGCGTTTCATAATTCGGTCCGACAAGAAGTGCGTATATGCCCTGTGCAAGAGGGATATTTTTTGTTTGTGCGATTTGTAAAATTTTTTGACGCATTTCGATATTATAAGCTTCGCTCATATCCGGAAAATACGGCTCGTCGTGCGGACCGATTAGAGGATTTTGTCCGCTCAAATTCAGGTGGTCGGTTATCAGCATCAGACTGCCGGCCGGCATATCCGTTTTGAGCGAACCGGCGGCATTGGTCACAATCAGACGCTGTGTCCCCAGTCGCTTGAGCAGGCGGATGATTTCATAAATCAACTGCGGTTTTATACCTTCATATAAGTGAAAACGTCCTTGCAGACATAATATATTATGCTTGCCGATTGTGCCGATGTAAAAGCAACCGTTGTGACCGGCAACCGTGGTTTGCGGAAAGTCGGGAATTTCAGTGTATGCGATTTTTTGCGCGTTATGCAATGCCGCAACAATTCCGCCCAAGCCCGAACCGAGAATGACGGCGGTGTCCGGTACAAAATCACCTAAGCGATTTTTTAAGTATTCATACGATTTTTCAAGCATTTTTAACCTCCTTTGCCGCAAAAGCATCAGGTAAAAGCTGTTTTAAGGTATAAGTTTTGATATTGCCGCTGAGGTTTGCACTGTGAATCAGCGTGTCCGGTGTTCCGAACTCGGCAATTTTCTGCAGGCAGTTACCGCACGGTAAAATATTTTCGGTATCGGCAACAATCAGAATCTCGGCAATTTGTTTTTCTCCGCCGGCAATCATCGCCGCAATTGCACCGGCTTCGGCACAGGTACCGCACGGATAAGATACGTTTTCGACATTGCAACCGCCGAATATTTTTCCGCCCGAGCTTAAAACGGCGGCACCTACTTTAAACTTTGAATACGGCGCATAAGCGTTGCTGCGGCATTGCACCGCGATTGAATACAGCTGTGTTATATCTTCCATATTTTTTTACCCTTGTTTATAAAAATGTGTTGATTTATTCTATGAATATTATACATTAAAAGTCAAGAGTGTCTTAAAAGGAGTGACGCATTTATGAAGAAAATAATTCTGATATCTTTGGGTGTGGTCGTGCTGTTGATTGCCGGCTTAAGCACATACGTTTCTTTGATTGATTGGAATGCACATAAAGAACAGTTGGCGGCACAGTTCTCCTCGGTTGTCGGTGAAAATATAGATTTTGCCGGTAATTTGGACGTATCTCTTTTTCCGCATCCGAAAATGTCGGCAAAATCCGTATCTGTTTTGAGCAGAAAAGACGGTAAGGTCTTGGCAAAACTCGATAAGATGGATATGGCGGTGACACTTTCTTCTCTTTTGCACGGTGCGCCCGATGTTCAGTCTTTGTCGGTTGACGGTGCGGAAGTGTGGATTATTTTTGACCAAGAGGGTAAAAGTAATTGGCAACGCACGGAAGCGCAGGATTATTATGATAATGAAGTGCGGGTTCAGATTTTGAATTTGCGGCGCTCGGTGGTGCATCTGGAACATCAGAAGTATGGTGTTAATATTGAACTCCGCGATTTTTCAACCGAAATTCAGGCAGAAACTCTGCAAAGCGGACCGTATCAGATACAGGGCAATTTTGTGTATGGCAATGAGCGGTACGGATTGGGGCTGAGTATTGACAGTCTGGCACAATTTGATGATGTCGGTTTTCAGGTACGTCTGATACATCCGGCAACCGAAGCGTCTTTCTTTTATAACGGTACGTATAATAAACAATCAACGGCGATGAAAGGTAAATTTTCCGGTGAGTTTATGCGTATGGCCGATACGGTTAATATTTTTGCGGGCAAGGACGTTCTTGAGGAGCAATACAATAAGCCGATGCAATTTTCGGCGGAAGACATAGCATTTACGGGTAATCGCGCCGATTTTTCCAGACTCGCCGTCAAATTTGAGCCGTATTTCGTCGGTGCGGGTGATGTATCGGTGCCGCTGGATTTTCGTAAGTCGGATAAAAATGTTTTCAGCCTGAAATATCAGGTTGCCGATGCCGATGTACGACCGGTGATTGTTTGGCTTCAAGAACATTTTATGCAATATCACGATAAAGAATATGAGCCGAAAAGCACTTGGGAAGGAAGTTTTGATGTTACCGCAGGCAGAATGACGGTCAGTGATAATGTTTCGGGTGTTTGTGAAACGGTCAGTACAAAGGGCGTGTGGAAAAACAATGTGTTGTCAGTCGATGACTTTTTTGCCGAATGTGCCGGAAAAACCCAAATAACCGTTTCCGGTCAGATGAAAGCGGAAGAAGGGCAACCGCAAATTGTTTGCGCACTGAATGCTGAAAGTAAAAACTTGCGTACGTTTTTGAGCGCAATGAATGTGGAAATCAAAGCGCCGTCTTCGGCGGCGTATCTGAATACGGATTTTAGCGCGGATATGCTTTTGTCTCCGGTGGAAGGCAATTTGAAAAATGTCAGTTTGAATATGGACGAATTTAAATTGACCGGACAAGCGGCAGCGCAATTTGATGAACAACGATATGAATTGCAGATTCAGGCAGATAAGCTGAATTTGGATACTTATGTTTTTCCGCTCGAACAAGATGCACCGAATGATATTTTATCTGTATTACGGCACGACGCGGAGATGCTGGCAAAATGGAAAGATTATAAAATTGAGGCAGCGGCGGAAATAGAAAATGCAATATTCCGCGGTGTATCGGCACAAAATATGTTGTTTAATGTATCATACGAAAATGATGAATTGGCAATTATGAAGTTTCAGACGGAAAATATTATGGATACGGCTTTGCAGTTTTCGGGACTTATTAAAAATATCAGTCAGGAGCAACCGTATATTGATGTGCTGACGTTCAATCTGAAATCACAGAATTTGAATAATTTTGCGGAAAAATATGAAATTGCTTTGCCTAAATGGGATATTTTCAGCCAGAAGAATTTTACGGTTGTCGGCGAACTCAGCGGCAGTTTTAATGAAATTAAAGCAAGAACGGATATTCAGGCGGATAATAATAAATTTAATTATGACGGTACATTGAAAAATGTAAATAAAGAAATTCAATTTGACGGAATGGCGGAAATGAAAACTCAAAAGTTGGAAAATCTGTTGCCGAAATTGAATTTTAATCTGAAAAACTCAAAAGTATTCCGCGGAGTATTTAATGGAAAATCTCATATATACGGTAATGTCGGTAAGTTTCGGTTGGATAACTTTGGGATGTTTCTCGGTCCGGTTAAATATGTCGGCAGCGTTGAAGTGACACGCAATAAAAACGGTTATGCAATCAAAGGAGATACCGCTGTTTCCGAGCTGAATATCGAACGCTTGCTGAATGTACAGAAAACAAAAACGTCGGAAGCAATTTTGAAGGCGGAAGATACCTTTTGGGCGCGTCCGAATTTCGGTCGGGCAACGTTTGATTTTTCGGCATATAAAAATTTGGAACTTGACTTGAAACTTTCTTGTACCAAAGGGGTTTTCGGTAATTCTGTTATTCAAGATTTTGCCGGCCGCGTTCTTAATGCGTCAGATGAATTAAGCGTGAAATATGCGTCGTTTAGGGCAGGTGACAGCAATGTATCCGGTGATGTAACCGTATCGTACGGCAAATCTCCGCGTATGCGCGGTAATATATCAGTTGATAATATTCCTGTTGTGAAAAAAGGCGGAAGTGTTTATAAAATTTCAAGTGATAAAGTACGTCTGAGCAGTGAGTTTGAAACATCTGCCGCATCTATGGAAGATATGATTGCTTCTTTATCCGGCAAAATCAAACTTAAAACACAGGCAATAGAAGTGACGGGAATTGATTTGGGGGCGATTGAAACAGATTTGAAAGACCGTAAATATTCCAAAGGTCTGTTTCAAATGATGCAGAACAACTTAAAGAGCGGTCAAACCGCGTTTAGGCCGATAGATGTGACGTTGAATGCACAAAACGGTGTGGTGACATTAGGTGATATTCTGCTGGAAAATGATGCGGATAATCTGGCTTTGAGCGGAGAAATCAATCTCAAAGATTGGCGAATCAATACAAAATCAACGGTCAACTATAAGAATTTGACGGATATAGCGCCTTATACTTTTGCTTTTACGGGTGCATTGAATAATCCGGTATTAGATGTTTCGGTTGAAAATATTGCGCGTAAATATGATGAACATTGGCAGAAAATCGCTGAAAAAGAACAAGCTCAAAAAGATGAAGCTGCGCGGATTTTGAATGAAAAAATGGAACAGGCGCAAAGCTTGGTTTCGGCACTTTCCGATAGACATACGGCAGTTGTGGCGCGTTTGGAGGAATATAACGGCAAAAATCTGGCGGCAGAAACCGATGAACATTATCAAAATCAAAACACGCGATTAGATGAAATCGGACGCACGATTCAGGAAATGCAAATCAAAGCGCGGAAATCCGATTTTTCGGACAATGATGTTGCGGAAATTCGTGAGCAGACAGCAAAATCGGAAGAAGAACTGAATGATATAAGCTCAAAACTGGAACTGTATTTTACAGATGATTTGGAACAGGCGTTGAAATCTTTGCGGGAAAAAACGGAACAAACTCAAGCTGAACACAGTGGTGTTTATGAAGAGTTCGGGCAAATGCTGAAAGACGATGAACTTGTGTTGAGCAAAATCGGTGCAGAACAATATATAACCGATAATTCGGAAATTCAGCAATATAAAACACGTATGGATGAACTGAATATTTCCGTATCCCAGAAAATAAAGGATTTTGAAGAAAAATTTAAGCAAACGTCTGCGATGGAGGCGGATAAAGAAAAATTGGCGGCGGTACACGCGTTGATTCCTGTGCCTGATGCGTTGGCGGAAGAATATAAAGAAATGAAGGAAATTCGTGCCAAAACAGCAGAGTTATTGCTCGGGATTATCAATCAGAGGCAGGAAGTTTATCGTTTGGAACAGCTTGCGGCCGAGAAAAAACGGCAGAAAGAAGCCGCTGAAAATGCTGGTAATTTATTGGCGGAAGAAACACCGTTCGCAAGTCCGAAAGCAGAAGAAAATATTGAAAAAACAAAGCCTGAAACTGTTGTTAATGAAGAAGAAAATATGCAAGACGGTTATATGATGCTGCGTCCGATTGAGGATAATCGTCCGGTTTCCGGTGTGCGCGGCGGAATTATTTTACGCTCATACGGCGGAAATGAGGCTTCGGCAAATGATGAAACAAGACCGTCAACGGTTTTGAAACCGGCGGACGGTCCGGTATCAAAGGCAACCGGAACCATCATCGTCAGATAAGTTTACCAAAATTTTTAATTAAAAACGGAGAAAAAAATGAATAGAAAACCAGAAGTTTGTGTTTTGCCTGTTGCAGGTTTGTCAACACGCAATTTGCCGACAACCAAAGTTTTACATAAAGGATTTATGACCTTGGATAATAAGCCGGTTATTCAATATGCGGTGGATTGCTGCGCCGAAGCCGGAATAAATGAAATTGTGTTTATTTACAGCGACGATGCCTGTAAGCATATGTTTGAAAAATATTTTTCGCCGGCACCGGAATTAGAGACGCATTTGGCAAAAAAGAAAAAAGACGATTTGTTGGCACGTGTTAAAGAAATTATACCGGCGGGTATGAAATTTTCTTTTGCCTGCCAAAGTGCGCCGAAGGGCAACGGACACGCCGTTTTGATGGCCAAAGAAATTATCGGTAAACGCGATTTTGCCGTGATGTGGGTTGATGATGTGTATATCAATTTGCGCGGGGACGGTGTATTGAAACAATTGTGTGACGTGTATGCGCAAAACGGCGGAATTGTGGAGAATATTATGGAATTTCCGCGTGAAGAAATGGTGCGTTACGGCGCTTTGGTCGGTGCAAAACGCGACGGCAATGTGGTACGTGCAAGCGGTATGGTGGAAAAGCCTAAATTGGAAGAAGTGCCGTCTAATTACGCCTCAATGGGTCCGTATATTATTCCGAACGAAGTGCTTGATATTTTGCCGGAAGTTACCAAAGGTACAAACGGTGAGATTAACCTGACCGATGCGCTTAATCTGGCTGCAATGCGCGGTATGCCGATTTATGGCGTGTTGGCCAAGGGATTGCGTTTTGATTGCGGTACGAATTTTGATTTGCAAAAGGCAAATATTAAACTCAGCCTGATGAACAGCGGTGAACTTCGTTCTTATACGCGCAATTTGCTGGATACAATGGATATTTAAAATATTTGCGTTAACAAAAACTTCCCGAAAATTTATATTCTGGAAGTTTTTTTTTTGGTTTTTGTATTTTTATTCCGCTTGAGGTTCTTGATTTTCCTGCGGTTCGTCCGTCGGATTGATTTCAACATCTTTAAGTTTAAAGTAGCCGAAATCTTCGTCACACGGAATTGTAAATTCCATACGAGAATTCGGAGCCAATTGTAAAGCTTCGGCACTGCCTTCGTATATCGGTTGTCCCGCCGGATTGAAGAATGTTACCGAAATGCGCAATTTTTCGATATCCTGCTGACCGCGATATTCCAAAATGCCGCACGCCGCAATATCACACTTCCGCATTTCATAAACTTTTAAACCGTCTTTGTTGTAAGTATTCGGATCTGCTTGTGCAACTTCGGTTTCTTCAGCTTCAGATGATGTGTCGAACACACACGACATCGGGGATATCAAA
The DNA here is from genome assembly GCA_017479985.1 of Alphaproteobacteria bacterium. Classification (GTDB taxonomy): domain Bacteria; phylum Pseudomonadota; class Alphaproteobacteria; order RF32; family CAG-239; genus RUG410. The sequence continues at coordinate 11,752 of JAFVBL010000010.1, forward strand.
TACAGCAAAAATACACACAAAATTGCCAGTGCCGTGCGCGGAATACGCTTGCCTTTAACAACAACATATTGTCCTTTCAGGTATTTGACATAAAGACGTTTGAGCAAAATGAAAACGGCTTTTATAAAAGCCCATACTTCGCGTATAGAATCCTTGTATTGTTTTAAACGCAGCATTTTGAAAATGTTTTTGAAATGTTCAAATGCATTTGTCGGTGTTTCGATGTTGTCATTGATTTCACTCATATTCTCAAATCCTTTTCATAAATTTTTTATCAGTATATTCCCGAATGTCTTGAAAAAGTATTAAAGTTTTCAAAAAATTGCAAAATTTGCGCTGCCGGATGAAAAATTTGAAAATATATATCAATAAAAAGAAGGACTTTCTCTTTATGCGGAAAAAACGCGTCAGAGAAAGTCCTTTAAGCAAGAGCCGTTTACAAACTAAAATTTGTATTGGTATTGAAGAGCAAACATATTACTGTGATTGTGATATTTTGCCTCTAAGTCGTTATATATCGAATTACGAATACGACCGTGCATCATCGTCAGGAATGCATAACCGAAGTCAACCTGATGATTGCCTTTGGTGTAACTTGCACCGGCAGAAAGCCAAATGCGGTCGGCATCCGGAATACGATTGGTGCGGAAGTTGTTGTTTGCTGTCGGTGCTTCGTCCCAAGCCGTACCGACACGGAATGTCCAGTTGTCGTTAGCATAATATTCCTGCCCGAGAGAGAATGTCCAAGAATCTTTCCAGCGATATTGAACATCATAGTTGCCGCCGTTAAGCGGAGAGCCGACACCTTTTCCCGGAAATGTATAAAAGCGATGCCATTGAATGTATTTGGCCGTTGCTTCAGTTGCCCACTTATCGTTCCATTTATGATAACCGGAAAGAATCCAGCTTGCCGGCAATTCAGGGTCAGACATCGTTTCAAAACGCATAAATTCAGGGAAACCTGCCATTTGTCCGTATGAGTTCATATATACATACTGTTTTCCGTGTGTATGTTGTGTGCTCTTAAAGCGATAAGATAAGCCGATGCGCGTATTTTCATCAAATTCATACATTGCACCTAATTGCCAACTTTGCGACCAACCTTTAACGCGGTAATCATTATATCCTATATTCATAAGAGGTCCCATTTTCTCTGTATTGATATTGCTGGTTAACTGACCTTGAATATAACGCAAAATTGCGCTAGCTCCTAAAGATAAGCCCATATCAAATCTGTATGCGGCAGAAAAGTTGGTGTCAACCACTTCCAATTCGGATTTACGCACACCGCTTTCCGATTGTGCTACGTGGCTGTCGTGCTTATATTTTGTGGAAAGCCCATACGGCACATAAATACCAGCACCGAAGAACCACTTGTCATTTAAGTTATATTGTCCCATTGCACTCGGCAGAGGTACAAAGTAATCCATTTTATCCGTACCGTATCTGCTTTTAGCCTTTGCGGCAATTTCGGTTGCGGCGATGCCGAGCTGAAAACCGGAACGTTTTTGCGCCGTCATACCCGCCGGATTAAAACCAAGCGCGGAAAAGTCATCGCCGACCACACCCATACCTGCAAAAGAACGTCCTAAACCTGTCGCAGAAAATTCATTGAGCTGATAACCTGCCGCGTTGGCGTTTTGAGCGCTTAAAACTATGGCAAGAGCCGTCATTAAATAAAGTTTTTTCATAAAGTCCTCACTTTTTTAGTTCATACTGGTTTCACGTTATCACCCTTGACAAAACGCGTAAATATTTATTTTTATGACTTGATAGTTTCCTGAAAGATACTAATTAAATTTTAGGGTATTGTCTCCGTCTTTTTTGCGGTTTTCCTGTGGATAACTTTTGCGTGTTTCATAAAAATGTGGCACTTTTTAAAAAAAGACATTACGATACAGACAGTTTGAAATTTAAGTTTTTAACGTTTATAAGGATTATAACAATGGCAACAGTGAATGAAACGGATTTTTCCGATATTTATATTATTCCGGACGGGACAGCGTATATTTGGGGAAAGAAAACACCGAGCGGTCTGATTCCGTGTATGCCGGAGGACTATCAGGAATTTTATCAGGCGCTTAAAAATACATACGACGGCTTTAATCCGAGTTATTTGGTCAAATATAAGGGGTATAACTATCGTGTTGAACGTACGGTTACTTTTGATGGTCAGCAGTTCTGCGCCCGTAAAATGCCGCATTCCATACCGGATATTCATAAACTCGGTGTTGATGAAAGATTATTGCAATATCTTATTTCTTTGAGCGGTGCTTCGGGGCTGTTGTTGGTGGCGGGTACAACCGGTTCGGGCAAAACGACAACACTTTCTTCGCTTTTAAAAGAATGGTTGGTGCGTGAAGGCGGTTATGCCTTTACTTTGGAAGACCCGATTGAAATGCCGCTTGACGGAACGTATAAAACTATTCAGGGAGAACTCGGTATTTGCAAGCAAATGACGCCGCCGAACGGTTCGTGGCCTGACGGTTTGAAATCAATGCTTCGCTCCAAACCGCGCTATGTGTATTTGGGTGAGATTCGTGATCCTGATGTGGCGTCGGAGGCATTGCGTGCCGCAATTTCCGGACACTTGGTGCTTTCATCAATTCACGCGGCAACGGTCAGTGATGCGATTCAGTCGGTTGTTAAATATGCGGCGGCCAGCGGTATTTCGGAAGAAATGTCGTACGATTTGGTCGGTAACGGTATTTTAGGCGTGTTGCACCAAACGTTGGTCGGTGTGCCGAAACGTCCGAAAATAGAATTTGTGTTTGCCAATCCCGATGCTTCAGCCGGTGACCAAGTACGCGGTATTATCAAAAGCGGCAAGCTGAATCTGGCAACAACGATTGAAAGTCAGCGTGTTCGTTTGCAACGAGGGATTCCGTTGTTTGATGCATAAGTTGCATAATTTTTTGAAGCAGCCGTTTTTTCAAATGGCTGCTTATATTTTTGGCGGAGCAGATGATGCTTAAGTTGATAAATATGCTCTTATTTATGTTGTTTGTATCTGTGGCGCAGGCGGATTTCAGAGGATATCTGCTTGATGATGATTGGTGGAAAACGGCGACGCTTGAAGAAGTACGGCAACAAGTCGGAATGAGCCCGAATTTGAATAAAACCGATGATGTCGGGCGTACGCCTTTGATGTATGCCGTTATGCACCGGAAATCGCCCGAGGCTGTGAAGATGCTTTTGGAGAAAAGCGCAAAAGTACGAACAGAAGATGATATGGGAATGACGCCGCTGTTGTATGCGCTTCGCTATAAAGCCGATACCGAAATCATTGATTTATTGCTGCAACACGGCGCCGATGTCAATACGGTTGCTTATGACGGACGTACGCCGTTGTATGAGGCGATTTTAAATGATTTTCCGGTGGATACGATTGCTGCCTTGGTGAAGAAAGGGGCTGATGTTAAGGATTGTTGTAATTTGGCCTCAATGCACGGAAGTAAACACTCTTTGCTTATGACAACAATACACAAGGCGGAGAAAGGTGATGAGAAATTTGTTCGGATTGCGGAAATATTGCTCGAAAACGGTGCCGATGCAACCGAAATAACATCAATAAATTATACACCGCTGATTTATGCAATTGAATTACAGACATCGCCAAAAATGATTGACCTTCTTGTAAAATACGGTGCAGACATCAATAAGCGCGTCAACGGCAATCTGCCCTTAATGAGCGCACTGCGCTTGCCAAACCCTGTGTATGTGTCAAAATTGCTGGCGTATGGTGCCGATGTTTCCGGAAATGCCGGTGAAAATGAAACCTTGTTTTGTTATGCGCTAAAGTATGGTGCGCGTACCGAAACAATACAGCATTTTATTGATCACGGTGCGGAGGTTCAACCGGCAGATGCGACCGGCGGCGTGCCGCTTGTTTGTGCGGCATCTGAGCCGAATAATACACAAGTGATTGAATTGTTGCTGACACACGGTGCCGAGGTCAATATGCGTGATAAAGGCGGGCATAATGCTTTGGAACGTGCCGCAAATGCGGAAATTGCCGAAATATTGATTCAACACGGTGCAAAAATCGATGCTCGCGACAATAGCGGCCGTACGGTATTGATGAAAGTGCAGAGTGCCGAAGTGGTTGATATTCTCATAAAATACGGCGCAGATATCAATGCACGCGATAGTGAAGGCAGAACGGTATTGATGTGGCTGACGGTTAATAAAGCCGAACGTCAGGCAATTGAAAAATTGCTGATGCTCGGTGCTGATGTCGGTGCACGGGATAATGACGGGAACAGCGTTGCCGATTATGCAGAAAGATATTATCCGGAAATTGGTGAAATGCTTGAAAAATACGGTGCATACTAAAAATCCGCCACGTATTTTATGCGGCGGATTTGTGCGGTAAAATACCGAATCTTAATATACCAGCTGATATTCGATATATTCCGGATTGGCATAAATAATTTGAATTTTGACGCCGTTGACGGTAATCATTTTTTTCCACATCGGAATCATTCTGGTTTGTTCTTCGCCGGTGCCGTCTTTAATGACCAAGGCAATTTCTTTGTTTTCAATACCGCCGTAGGTTATGGAAAAATTAAAGACCGGTTTGGTGGTTTTTTCGACACTGTCGGAATATGATTTGATAACGGCGTTTGCCGGTTTGATGTGAATTCTGTCTCTGCCGACCAGATAATAACCTCTGTTATTGACCTGTCCGAACATAGGTGCAATGTTGCCGTGATTATCAACCGCCAACACATACGAAGAACGCGGCAATTCGAGCAACATAAAATATTCGCCGTTGATACGGACTTCTCCAATCGGTTTTAACGGAGTGTTCGGACCGATTTTAACACCGTCGGCGTGCAAATACACCATTGTATCGCGGTCTACGGCATAACGCTCACCGCTGCCGCGACGATATACAATATCATAAGTTGCGGAATCATACATAATCTGCCCTTTAAAAGCGGATACCGGCGTATAGCGTTGATATTCGTGAACTTCAACCGTGCGGACATTATCTTCGCCGGCGGCAGCCATCAAATCGTCTTCGCTGTAAAAAGTAACCGGATATTTTTGATAATTGCGGAATTTGTTGAGCCAATATTTTTCGTTATCCGGTTTCCAGATATCTTTGCTCTTGAAATCATACCAAGTATCGCTGATGGCATTCTGCATTCTGGTAACGGGACCGATGTCGGGCGGACAGTCTAAACCGATACATTCGCTTTGTGCCGGTGCAGTCTTGAACAACACTGTAAGTGTCAGCATAGAAATCAATATTTTTTTCATCATAAGTAAGCTCTTTTTAATGTTTGTGTATATATACTTTTGATAATATAATATGTGTTTGGTAAAAAAAGTTATAACGAAAGATAAAAAATAATGGAAAATTTCGGAAATTGTCAGATGGTGAAATTTGAACCTTGCGCGGAAACCGAAGAAAGGTTTGCGGATTTTGCCGAGAATTTTTTTGAGGTGACGGAAATCAACTATACCGACGACGGGCAGGAACAGCTTATCGGTTATTTGCGGCAGGGTATTGATGAAACACAGATGCTTGATGCGGCAAATGCACAGGAAACTGTTTTACCGCCGTATCGTATTGAGGTTTTGGAACGCAAAGATTGGCTTAAAGAAACCGTGATAAAATTTGCACCGGTGGAAACAGATGATTTTACGGTTTACGGCATTTTTGAAAATAATGTCGATACACGCGGTAAAATCGGTATTAAGGTATATGCGGCGACGGCATTCGGTTCGGAACATCAAACAACCGTCAGTTGTTTGAACGGCATATCCGAAATAAATCGGTTGCAGGCTCATACACCGCAAAAGGTTCTTGATGTCGGCACCGGTTCGGGAATTTTGGCGATTGCGGCGGCAAAATTGTGGCAAAAGGCGCAAATTGTGGCGGTGGATATTGATGACGAATCGGTGAATGTTACCAAACAAAACGCGGCGGATAATGATGTAAACGCGCAAATTACAGCGGCATACAGTGACGGTTACGGTTCCGAAATTGTGCAAAAAAATGCACCGTACGACGTGATTTTTGCCAATATTTTGGCGCGGCCGTTGATTGCAATGGCGCCGGATATGGCCAAAAATTTGCGAGTCGGCGGTTATGCGGTGATTTCCGGCTTTATTGACGAACAGGTCGACTGGGTTATAGGTGAACACGAGAAATACGGTCTGCATCAGGTTAAACTGTATGAAAAAGACCAATGGCGCGCCGCTTTGTTGCAAAGGATTAAGTAAATGAAAATACAGAAAATTCGTGAAAAAATGAAACAAAACGATATTGACGCTTATGTAATTGCGCACGGCAATCGTTTTATCGGGCAGGATATTTTGCAAAGCGAGCATAAACTCAAGACTTTATGCGGTTTTTCCGGTTCTGCAGGAATTGCGGTGGTTACTGCAGATAAGGCGTTTTTATTAGTGGACGGGCGTTATGAATTGCAGGCAAGGTTTGAAACCAATGCCGATGAAATTACGGTGGTCGATGAGAATCCGCGCTTTAAAAGCGTATGTGATTTGTTGATGCAAAAAAATATAAAGCGTATAGGTTATGATGCTTGGAATCATTCGGTGGCGGAAATGGAATTTTTAAAGCGCCGTTATCGTGATTTAATATTTATTGATATCGGTGATTGGGTTGAAACGGAAAGCAATCGGTCGATTGAGGCAAAGGTGCGAGATGTTCGGTTTGCCGGTGTGAGCCGTGAAGAAAAATGCAAAATGGTGACGGCGGAAATTGCTCAACAAAATGCGGACTATATGCTGCTGACGTCGGCCGACAGTGTGTCTTGGCTGCTAAATATTTATGCCCGAGATTTGCCTTGTTCGCCGATTGTACGGGCATACGCATCAGTGGCAAAAAACGGTGAAATAACACTGTTTTCCAATAATTTGCAAGCAGATTTACCGGTTAAGTCGTGGGCGGATTTTGCGACTTTTCTGCAAACGGCAGCGGATAAAAAGATTCTTTATGATGCACGAACGGCGCCGGAAAAAATTAAACAAACGGCAAATTCGGCAGCTGTTTTGCTGAAAGTGCCGGATATGTGTGCAATGCAAAAGGCAGAGAAAAATCCGACCGAGCTGCAAGGTATGATAAATTGCCATATCCGTGACGGTGCGGCGGTGGTCAGGTTTTTGGTTTGGCTTGATGATAACTGGCGTGGTAAAACAGAGCTTGATGCGGTGGAAAAATTGCATCAATTTCGTGCCGAGCAGGCGTATTTTTTCAGCGAAAGTTTTGAAACAATAGTCGGCAGCGGTGCCAACGGTGCGGTTGTGCATTATCAACCGACAGAAGCAAGCAATACCGAACTTAAAGCAAATTCGTTATTGTTGGTTGACAGCGGCGGACAGTATTTTGACGGCACAACCGATATTACGCGCACAATAGTTATAGGTGAGCCGACAAAAGAAATGATTGCCGATTTTACGGCGGTATTGAAAGCGCATATTGCGTTGACACGTGTACGTTTTCCGGAAGGTACGGGCGGTATCAAACTCGATACAATGGCGCGCGCCGAGCTATGGCGTATCGGTGCAGATTATAAGCACGGCACGGGGCACGGCGTGGCGTGTTTCGGTAATGTGCACGAAGGGCCGATAAGTATTTCATCAAACGGAAGCGATTACGGGTTTAAGGCAAATATGGTGACTTCAAACGAACCGGGGATATATAAAGAAGGCAAATACGGTATTCGTATTGAAAATCTGCAATATACGGCATCAGTTGCGGGTGCGGAAGGTTTTTTGGAATTTCGATACCTGACCAAAGTTCCTATTGATAAAAAGCTGATTGATAAATATCTGTTAAGCGGCGACGAGATAGCGTGGCTGAACAAATATCATTGCGATGTATATGAAAGTTTGGCGCCTTATTTGAATGATGATGAAAAAATATGGCTGAAAGACGCTTGCTCGCCGCTATAATCAGCGGAGGGCAAAATGTTAAAGTTTTTGAGGACGGTATTGGCGGTTTGTTTGCTGTGGCATACACAGGCAAATGCGCAATATATCAATTCGTCGGGAGATAATCCGGCAATCCGAGAATATGAGCGCGAAATGCACGAGATGTATCCGAACAGTCCGGAAATGTGGAATCGCGGCATTATGTATATTTTTTATGATGGGCAGAATTGTCCGAAGTGTGCTGAAATCATTGACATTCTCTATAATATATATAATGTGCGATATGAGGGAGATTACGGTATTTTTGAGGTGGATTATACCGAAGATACGGGTGTCGATTTTCGGCAGATATACAATTTGACGCAACCGATTTCAGTGGTGTTGGTGCGTGTGCAAAACGGTGAAGCGTGGGGATATGTCAAAATAGATAATCTGTATGAATTTGCCGATAATCCGCAACAGTTGGAAGAAATATTTATCAAACAGGCAAATAATTTTACGGTGCCGCAAAATATTATCTAAATTTTTACCAATTGGCTGTAAACTGAGCGTTACGAATAATAATGTAACGGCAGGAAGATGACTCAACGGCTGAAATATTTATCACGCATCAAAGATGAGTTTGACACGGTGATTTGCGGTGTCAACGGGGTTTTTATGCGCGGAGATATCGTAAACCCGACTGCTTTGGATGCGTTGATTAAACTGTATCAGAGCGGCAAAAAGGTGGCACTTGCGTCCAACACGGGAATGCGTGTGCGCGATTTGTATTATCTTTTAAAACATAATAATGTGCCGATGAATATTTTTTATGCGATGATTACTGCCGGAGAAATCGCACATTTTTATTTGAAAAATAACCGAACAAACGGACAAGCGTATTATAATTTGTCGGGCGGAGAGTCAAAAGCGGCGGCAGGTTTGGATTATATGGCTGCCGACAGCTTGGTTATGGCTGACTTTTTGCTGGCGGAAACGCAAAGTTCCGGACTTGAAGCGGTAAAGGTTTTACCGCTTTTGGAACAGGCTCTGCATTTGCATTTACCGCTTCTGTGTATCGGTAACAATACCTCTTTGGTCGGGCATAGCGGTGTGATTGAAAGTGTCGGCGCAGTTGCCGAGCAATATGCGATGATGGGCGGCAAAGTGACGTCGTTCGGTAAACCTGATGTGCGGATTGCATCGTATCTTACGGAAAATATGGGAAAGTTTAAACCGCAATGCTGTTTGGTTATCGGTGATTGTATGGCTACCGATATGCGTATGGGCAATGCGTTTGGGGCAAAAACACTGCTTGTCGGCGACGGCGTGCATCAATTAAATGAAGGCAGCGAGCGTCAGCTTGACGATTTGTCGGTTAATTACGGTTTGAGTGTTGATTATTATACGGAGGCCTTATTATGGTAAAACAGGGTCTCGGCAGAACGATGTTTTTGCTCATCGGTCTGGTGCTTATTTTCGCGATTCTGCGCTGTCAGATTTGGGAAAATCCGGCAGACAGGCTCAATCGCATTATGGCACAAAAACGTGCGCAATATACCATAGATATTCACGCCAAAGAGTTGGACGAATTTTTAAAGTTGCTGCCCGAATATAAAAAGTTCGGCTTTGATAAGGATTTTTATGTGCCGTATCTTGATGTTTTACCGTCCGGTGCGCTGGATTGGAAAAAACGAATTTGGTTTTTATATCATCATTGGGATGCCAACCGTTTTTATTATGTGCAGCAGCGGTTGATTTATTTGTTGCAGGCACTTGAAATCAGGCGTGATGCACAAGCAATCATCGATTTGGTATTGTCCAAGGAGGAAATCGACGATGTCGCCGAACAGATGATTGAATTGCAAAAACAACGCATTAAAGCGGCGGAAATGTCTTTTTCGGAGCTGATTTTAATTTCGGCACGCGAAAAGGAATTGAAAAAATTATTGAAGTAAAAGTATCCGTAATTTCAGGTTATCCGGTGATTGCAGATATAAATTTTTAAAGCGTATTTTTATTTAATTATTTTAATAAAATTATAACTTTATGACTTTATCTTTGTAATTAACATAATGGAAAGAAGAATGAAAATAAAAGATGTTTTGGATACCATAATCAATGCCGATTGCATTGAAACTATGAACAGTCTGCCGGAAAATTCGGTTGACGTGATTTTTGCAGACCCGCCGTATAATATGCAACTCGGCGATACATTGTTACGGCCGGACAACAGCGTGGTTAACGGCGTAAACGAAGAATGGGACAGTTTTGAAAGTTTGGCGGCGTACGACGAATACACCAAACAGTGGCTGAGCGCAGCAAAGCGTGTTTTGAAAGATGACGGCTCAATTTGGGTCATCGGTTCGTATCATAATATTTTCCGCGTCGGCTATATTTTGCAGAATCTCGGCTTTTGGATTTTGAATGATGTGGTGTGGAATAAAACCAATCCGATGCCTAATTTTAAGGGTACGCGGTTTACCAATGCGCACGAAACAATGATTTGGGCGGTGAAAAACCCAAAGGCAAAATACACATTTAATTATGAGGCAATGAAAGCCTTGAATGATGAAACACAAATGCGCAGTATTTGGGAAATTCCGATTTGTACCGGTAAGGAACGCCTGAAAAACGATGACGGAGAAAAATTGCATCCGACACAAAAGCCGGAAGCACTTCTGTATCGGGTGCTTTTGGCATCGTCAAAGCCGAATGACATTGTTTTGGACCCGTTTTTCGGTACGGGAACGACCGGTGCAATGGCTAAAAAGCTCGGCCGGCATTTTATCGGTATTGAACGCGATGAAAACTATGTTGCAGGTGCGAGGAAACGTATTGCGCAAGTGGTTCCGATGCCGGATTGTGCGATGGAGTATACGGTCAAGAAAAAAATGCCGCGGATTCCGTTTGGATCCGTAATTGAGCGCGGGATGCTGAAACCGGGAGATAAATTGAGTGATGCCGGCGGCAAAAAATTTGCGGTCATACGCTCCGACGGTTCCGTCAAAAGCGAAATTGCCGAAGGGTCAATCCATCAGGTGGGAGCGGCGGCGCAAAATGCGGCAGCGTGCAACGGTTGGGAATATTGGTATTATCAGGACAAGAAAAAAGGCTTGGTTTGCATTGACGAGTTGCGTCAGCAAATCAGAACGGAAATTTACGGTACGGAGCAACAGTGAAAAGCAGGTGGCAGAACAAACGAAAACAGGAAGAAAAATCCCAAAATAAGCCGAATAACTTACAGAATCCGAACAGCGGATATTATGCGGCGATAGATTTGGGAACAAACTCTTGTCGTTTGGTGATTGCCGAACCGACCCCGAGTTCGTTTCACGTGGTGGAAACATTTTCGAAAATTACGCGTTTGGGGGAGGGAATTATTAAAGATAATATGCTCTCAAAACCGGCAATCAGACGGACAATCAATGCCTTGAAAATTTGCAGCGGGGTTTTGGAAGAGTATGCGCCGATTGTGCGTATGCGCTTTGTGGCAACCGCGGCGTGCCGGCGAGCGTTAAATTGCGGAGATTTTGAAAAAGCGGTGGCAAAGGAAACTGGGTTGCCGATGGAAGTGATTTCTTCCAAAGAAGAAGCACGGCTGGCGGTAGTCGGGTGTATGCCGCTTTTAAATCGTATGATAAAACGGGCGTTGGTATTTGATATCGGCGGCGGTTCAACCGAGATTTCGCTTGCCAGAATTACCGAAACGGGAAAAACGTTTATTGAAGGTTTTGTTTCTTTGCCGTACGGTGTGGTGACAATATCCGAGGCATTTCCGGCGCGGGATATGACGAATTTGGCGTACGATACGATTGTGGAGCGTACGCAGAAGATTTTGCAGGAATTTGAAGATAAATATCAAATCAGCGAGGCTATCCGCAATCAGGAAATTCAGATTATCGGCACGTCCGGTACGGTTACGGTTTTGGGTGCCGTGCATTTGAATTTGCCGCGATATAATCGGGCGGCGGTTGACGGATTGGCGCTTTCGGGGGCAGATGTCGAAAAAGTTATCGGTAAAATCAAAAAAATGGGATATGAGGGGCGATGCCGCCATTCGTGTATCGGCAAACAAAAGGCGGATTTGACTATTGCCGGCTGTACGATTATTGAGGCTTTGAGTACGTTTTGGCCAATTTCGGAAATTACGATTGCCGACCGCGGTATTCGTGAAGGAATACTTTTGGATATGATGCATCATCAAAAACATAACTATTTCCGCAAAGACGGCAAGTATCATAAAATGTATCGAAAGGGGCGAAGATATGCTCGGAAATCTGGCAGCAATTGATTTGGGAACAAATTCCTGCCGGCTGCGTATTGCCGACAGTCAGGGTAATTTGGTATTCAGAAATGCCGAAACCGTTAAACTCGGTGAAGGATTATATAAAAATCGTCGCTTTTCCGATGCGGCCGTTGAACGGGCAATGAAGTGTTTGTCGCAATATGCGCAAAATATGATTGACTATCGCGTGTTGCGTTATCGGGCAGTGGCGACGGCATCTTGCCGAATTGCCGACAATGGCGCCAAGTTTGTAAAAATGGTTGATGAACTGTGCGGTGTCAAGCTGGAAATTATCAGTGCGGAAGAAGAGGCTGTGCTGAATTTGAAAGGGGCACGTCTGAACGCCAATCCGAAAATTCCGTATTTGTTGGTTTATGATTTGGGCGGCGGTTCAACCGAAATTACGCTGGCAACAAACGAAATCAATCCAAAGGTATTGTATACGATTTCTGTTCCGTGGGGGGCAAGAAATGCGGCAGAAGCCTTTGATTTGATTGAATACAATCCGGATAACGCGGTGCGTCTCAGAGCCGAAATCAAAAAATATACGCAAGATTTTTTGCATAATGCCGAGTTTTTAATGTATCAAAATCAGTGCGAATGTATTGCAACTTCAAGTACGCCGTTGCGTCTTGTGAGTATGGTATGGAACACAGAAGGGTATAACAAGGATCGTGTTGACGGAATGGCGGCGGAAACGCGTTTGATTGACGCACAGATTGCTAAAATCCAGCAAATGTCGTATGAAGAATTGTCGCAAAATCAATATATCGGCGAAAATCGGGCACCGATAATTGTTGCGGCAACCGTTATTTTTAAGCAAATTTATGATGATTTGCAAATCAAAACACTGACAGCGTCGCTTAAAGGTGCGCAAGAGGCAATTATAGAGGATTTGGTACGGCAATGGCGAGGTTGACACAATCGGCAAAACAGGTTCGCGGGCGCAAGATGTTGACCGTGAAAGTTAAAAATGCCAAATATAACACAGTTTCTTCAAATCGTTGGCTGCAGCGTCAGCTTAACGATCCGTATGTAGCAGAGGCAAAACGGCAGGGATATCGTTCGCGCGCGGCGTTTAAACTGATTCAATTAGATGAAAAATATCACTTTTTGGGCAAAGGCAAAACAATTATTGATTTGGGGTGTGCGCCGGGCGGTTGGACACAGGTTGCAGCGCTCAAAAATAAAGGTACGGGGCAGATTGTCGGAATGGATTTGTTGCCTACCGAACCGATTGAAGGTGCGGTTTTGTTGCAACAGGATTTTACCGCAGATGAAGCACCGGCAATGATTAAGGCATTGCTCAACGGACCGGCTGATGTGGTAATGAGCGATATGGCAGCCAATACAACCGGTGTACAGAATATTGACCATTTGCGCACACTCGGACTGGTTGAAATGGCATACGAATTTGCCAAAGAAGTTTTGGCAGCCGGCGGTATTTTTATAGCCAAAGTCTTTCAGGGCGGTACCGAGCAAAAACTTTTGAATGATATGAAACAGCATTTTGATAAGGTTACGCATTATAAGCCCGATGCCAGCCGGCAGGATTCGGTGGAAATGTATGTGGTGGCACAGGGTTTTAAGGAATAATTTACGATTTTCGTAAATTTAATTTGACATCGGCGGTTTTGTAAAATATATATCAATACACGATTTCAAATTTCGGCAGGAGAAAATATGCCTCTGGTTTCGGTTATTATTCCCGTTTATAACGTGGAACAGCATCTCAGAAAATGCTTAGACAGCGTACTCGAGCAAACGTTTCGGGATATGGAGGTTATATGTGTTAATGACGGTTCGACCGATGGGAGTGCCGCAATTTTGGAAGAATATGCCGCCAAAGATAAGCGTTTTAAGATAATAACTCAAAAAAATCAAGGATTGTCGGCAGCGCGCAATAACGGTTTGGCGGTTGCGACGGCAAAGCATATAGCCTATGTTGACAGCGATGATTTTGTACATCCTCGGTTTTTGGAAATATTATATAGTGCGGCAACGGAAAATGATGCCGATGTTGCCGGTTGCAATTTTTGTAAAATCTTTAATGATGCCCAACTGCCGAATTTATCGGAAACGCAGCCGAGAGAATATAAGCCGGCACTCAATGTTTTGATGAATCGCAGAAATTTTATTCATTTTAATGTGTGGAATAAACTTTATAAACAAGAACTTATCAGCGATATTCCGTTTGTTGACGGGATATACTTCGAAGATTGGGTGTATAATTGTTGTGTGTTTGCCAAAGCACGTAATTTTGTGTGGATTAACGAAAAACTTTACGGTTATCGAATTTCGGACAATTCAATTATGCGCAGCAGTTTTACCGGAAAAAAACTTGCGGACTATGTCGAAGGAATCCATTGTGTGCGTAAATTCTATAAAGAAAAATATCCTCAATTGTGGCCGCTTGTCCGTGATACGCGGATTGCGCGTACCGTTAAAATGATGATGAACAGTGCCAGACGCAGTCACAATTCAAAACTTATCGCTGATGCCAAAATTGCTTTGAAAAAGCTGTATAACCTTAAACTTATCGGTTATCGCGGTCTGTCTTTGCCCAATAAAATCAAATTGTTTTATTTTCTGCACTGAATTCTATATTTTAATTTGTTCGATTGATTTTGCCAAGCCGGTTTGAGAATCTGTTTCAATCAAAACGGCGTACAAGGTTCCTTTACCGTTTGCCGGTATCAGTCTGTCACCGATATAATTACGGCGCAAGCGGTTAATCGGCGCTTGTTTGTCAAAGCCCAAAACCGAATCGTAACAACCGCACATTCCGACATCGGTAATATAAGCCGTACCGTTTGGCAAAACACGTGCGTCAGCCGTTGGTATGTGGGTATGTGTGCCGGCAACACACGAAACGCGGCCGTCAAGATAATGGCCGAAGGAGAGTTTTTCGGAGGTGGCTTCTGCGTGAATATCCACCAAAATCGCATCAACATTTTTACCGAGCGTGTAGTTTTTCAAAATGGAATCCGTTGCCTGAATCGGGCAGTCGACAGCCTCCATAAACAAGCGCCCCAAAACTTGCAATACAAGAATTTTCTGACCGGTCGGCAGTTCAAATACGGTAAAGCCGTGTCCGGGGTTTATCGACGGAATGTTTGCCGGCCGTATAATGACTTTACATTCATCTAAATAGGATACAATCTCCCGTTGATTTAAGAAATGGTTGCCGGTTACCAGAATATCGGCGCCTTTGTTTAAAAAATCACGGCAGATTCCCGGAGTTACACCAAATCCGTGTGCCGCATTTTCAACGTTCAGAATGATAACATCAGCCTTGTATGCGGTGCGCAGATGCGATAAATTTTCCAAAACCACCTCCCGACCGGGACGGGCAACAATATCTCCGCAATAAATAATTCTCATTTTTGTTCCTTTCGGGTTTAAGTATAACAAAGTCAGCGGAGGTTGCAATAAAAATATGTGCAAATCTTAATTGTTAATTGCAAAAGAAAAGAAAATTGCTTAAAATCCAAAGAAAAGAAGTTTTTGCAGCAGGAGTGATAAATGTTTGTCAAAATAGTTACGGTTATTGCAATGGTATTGTTTTTACAAGGTTCAAAAAATGTTTGTGCGCAACAGTTTACGGATGCGGAAAATCAGGAAATGGCGAAACCGATTGCTTTGGTGGAAGGGCTTGAAAATTCGGAAACTGTTGCTTTGGAAGCATTTGATCCGACAATCAGTTATTATGTGCAAAACTTGAATTTGTCTCCGGATCAATTGGATCAGGCACAGAGAATCAGTGAGGCGGAGCAGTTGAAAAAAGACGATTTGTTGCGTCAGATAGAAGCGTTGCGCAAAGAAGCGTATAACTTGGAAGCGGGAAGTCTGATAGCATTTGAAGCGATATTGACCGATGCACAAAAAGCTACTTTTAGGGAATTGCGTGCGGGTACAGATAGTAATGTGATTGAATCCACCGATGAAAACATCGAAGAGGTGTTAAATAAATAATGTAAAATCAATATATTATAAGAATACACGAAAGAAAGAAAAATTTTTTTATCGGAAATGAAAGATTTTTGTTGCATTCTAAAAAAAATGTATTAAAAGAGAGTGAGTTATCGGAGTGTAGCTCAGCCTGGTAGAGCGCTACGTTCGGGACGTAGAAGTCGCTGGTCCGAATCCAGTCACTCCGACCAAACTTAACAAGTCGTCTTTAAGGGCGGCTTTTTCTTTTATTTTCAATAACTTAAGCTGGTCCGTATGATATGTTTTTAAAAATGCTGTTTTTTGGGTTCATCGTCAAAGATAGGGGCAAGAGTAAAAAATTATAAAAGTTAAAAGTCATGGTTCATCGTCAAAGTTGGGGGCAAGAGTAAAAAATTATAAAAGTTAAAAGTCATCAGGTTGACCTCGTAATTAAAGTTTAAGCACATAAAATTCTAACACGCAAGCGATAATTTTCAAAATTTCTAAAACCGTACGCCCGCCTTTGTATCAGTTTCATTTTCCTGTGAAATCCCTCGGTAATTCCATTTGTTCTGGTAAATCTAGGTTCATCGTCAAAAGTGGGGGCAAGAGTAAAAAATTATAAAAAGTATAAGTCATTCGTTTAACATTTTATTGTATTAAAATACAGGATCGCAGTAGTTAAATGCACATTCTTGTATGTTAGATTTATCCGGCAACACGCATTTTTCCATACAATTCTCATATTCTTTATTGTTATTATATGAGTGTATTGAAAACAACGCTAAAACTATCCACAAAATAATATGTCTGTGTATCCACGGATTATATGTTTTATGTTTAATTGCGATTCCACTTTGCAATATCAATAATAATGGAGCAACTATAATATACACCTTTGCACTGTAAACTAAAACAGTCATAATTACCATAAATATGCCTTCAATAATACATCCTTGCAAACTGTTTTCTACAATTTTCAAATTATCCGTCAATGCTGTAAGTATAAACACAAAAAGCACAATTAACGTGGATGATATAAAGATGGTCTTTGCTAAAATGCGGCTGACAAAATTACAGCGTACATTAAGATCAATCATATTTTTTTGCCAATACGCACTCCAATCAATTTTTTGCATATTCGTTACCTTTCTGTTTTGATGTTATTATACATATTCTATTTTATTTCTCCTTAAAATTCAATTTATACAACAATGACATAGTGACTTGAGCAATATGGCTATTGGAGCACCCATCCATAATAAATAAAGAATATGAAGCAAAAATGGTATTACTTCATCCACAAATTTATCCGTCCATTTTTCCAGTATTGATAATGTTTTTTCTTGGAATAGAATATAAAATCCTAATATGATAGCCATAGGTTTGGAACACCAAATTGTAATCCTCCAAATAACAGATAAGATGTTCTCAATAGCACTAAAAATATAATCAATAGCCTGAAGAATGCTCCAAATTGCGTGAGGATACGC
Organism: Alphaproteobacteria bacterium; assembly: GCA_017479985.1. Classification (GTDB taxonomy): domain Bacteria; phylum Pseudomonadota; class Alphaproteobacteria; order RF32; family CAG-239; genus RUG410. The sequence continues at coordinate 29,353 of JAFVBL010000010.1, forward strand.
TTCAAATAGAAATACCGAAACAAACACTATTATTTCCAAAAGCAAAAATATGCCGCAACCGCGAAGTATTCCTTGCCGCGGTATTGTTATGATATTCCGGTAAATTCTGTATAAAATGTTGTTTTCATACTTCCATAGTTTATCCAATTCTTCATTTGATGTTATGTCAAAAGAAGATGAAAATATGCCTTTGTTTATTAACTCCTCAGCACGTTTTTGTCTTTGCTCTTGAAAATGTCTTACCATATCTGCATACATAGCAATTCCCCTAAAAGTTGTTATCTCCGTATCAACCTTTAAAGAGGGCAAAAAATAAACCCATCGATGACGACGGGCTTTTCTATCTACCTATCGTCCAAGCTTTAGCACCGTACATCTTGCCGGTTGCTGTGTGGTCATAGGGCTTGTCCCTCGCACACTCTTTATAGGTTATTTGTAATATATCGCAAAATTTTTCGTTTTGCAAGCATAATCGAATTGATGAATGTCAAATTATGGCATTGTATTGCCGACACTATAAAAATCTGTTGCGAAAAAATATTCCCTAATTACATAAACTGTACCCCAAAAAGTAGAAATACGACAATATTTGACGCATCTAAAGAATATAGTACAATTCAAACAATGAAACAAATTTTATCAAATTAAGGAGAAAAGCAATGGCTAAAACAAGAAGAACAAATCCGTATATTGAAAAATGTCAGAAAATAGGGCGTCGCTCTATTTATGATATTATTAAAGATGATTGTATGGGCATTGATATAAAAGTGTCTTATATCAGACACAATTATACTTATTATGACGGATGCGAAGAGATATTTTTCAGTTCCGGTCACGCAAATTCAAATCGTCACCTGCTGAACGAAATCATTTATCAAGTAGTTACCGGTCGAATTTTGCCGACAGTTCTGAAAATTATCAATCAGGCCGTGCGGCATTGGGTTATGCAAGGGAAAAAAGATGTTTTTAACCTTGAATCCGTTTTAACCGAATATGATTACGCCATTTGATAAAAAAGGAGTAAAACAATAAATACCGACGATTATCGCAAAAGATACGTATGGAGTAAAGCACATCTGATTTAATATTAAAATATATGCGTGCAAACTACGAACCTGATTTTACAATCTCTATCCGATATCTTCTATATTTTTGACCGTTGCTCTCCCACGGAAGCGTAATTATATTCTCCAAAATGCCGCCGTTTTTTTCGATGGCTTTCCAAGAGCCTATATTATTATCTTTGGCAGCAATCAATAACTTCTTCATACCCAGTTCTTGGGCCTTTAAAATAAGTAATGCCAAACCTTTCGTGGCATATCCCATTTGCCTGAATCTAGGCGTAATACCGTATCCGACATTTCCGCCGACATACATCAAAAATTCATTTAATTCCGTTCGCAGAAAGAAAGCTCCGATAAACTGTTTATTATCAACCAGCCAATACGGAATTTGCGGTACATTCGGATAATACTTACCATTATCCCGCAGCTTCGGTGTCGGATTATAAGGTTTTAAAATTTTTGTTGCCAGATATGTATCAAAATCTTTTTCAATCTCCGCTATTTCTTCCTGACTTATCGGAGATTTTGAACCAGAATAAAATCCTTCTTTCAGTGCTGCAACATAGCTGCTTTTATATTTTTTATCCGGTGTTACCAATTCCATAACATCCCCCTTTCGCACACATTGCTCACCCAAATATACAATAACTCGAAAACAATGTAAACAATAAAAAAGCTCGGGGACTAACCAAAGGTTAATTCTCGAGCTTCTTTTGTTTCTTGTGTCTCAAATAAGAAGAAACGATAGCCCTCCACACAATAAGCCTACGGCCATTGTAGCTACCGTTCTGATGAGAGCAGATTTTTTCGATCTGCCGTTGCTCTCTTCTAAGGCGTACACAAAATCCGCCATCATTAAGAAAAGCAATATTGCTAAAATTCCCATCAGCCACGCTTCTCTTTTATTTTCAACGAGACTGTCTGTTGAAACAAGCTCTGTGAGAATCGTCGGAACCACTAAAATAATTCCAATCACGTAAACTTTTTTAAGAATACTCCAATTCTTGAAAAGGTCATTAAATATATTCTTCATATCCATAACCTAAAATCTGCGGGAAAAGAATATATATTCAAGCCTTCATCCCTTTTTGAAGACACAAAGAAAATTAATAATTTCTCTGATATAATTCCATCCATAATTTGTATTTTTTAAAACTATTTTAGTATAACACAAAATAAAATTGTTTACAATAAAAATATCCAAACCTGTAATTGCTTGTAAGCTGATATCCTCGTTCAAATCTCGAATTGATTGTATTGGTATCCATAGCTTGCAGTTTACGAGCTAAAAATCGGCCAAATTCTTACAATTTAAATCTGATGTATGTCCTATCATCAAAACTGACGTTACCTTTTTTCAGACCTTTAGTGGAAAAATATCTCTTATAGCAAAGAGGATCGGTTGCTATTATGTTAGCAAGTTCTTCTTCTGACTCTTTCAATGTCGGTTTAAGTTCAGGATATCCATCACTAGCTAATACAATTTCCGAATTTTCAGGAACTTCAATATTAACAATTTTGGAATGTAATATTTCATCAGGCATTTCCACATTATTAAAAACAGGATAACCAAAATATCCGGGTTTATTCTCGAATTTACGTTGCAATTTCAAAAATGGCATTATCATTTCTCTGCCTATATCATTTTTAAGTATTTCGCTTTCAGGATTACCATCCCTAATGAAATCTTCTAAAACCATAGCTCTAGTGCGAGAATTTATATCATCAATGATTTTGTTATTGGTGTATTTTTTTCCATTAACATAAGCCTGACAATCTCCAATCATCCATATACATCTTTTTCTCACGTTAAAAATGACAGCAGAAGCACATGCATGAAAAAATTGAGTTGCTGAAAATAGATTTTCTATTTCATTTTGTATTATTCTGACACCCTCAGCAAATGTTTCGCTTCCATCTAATTTTTTAAGAGCACTCATTATTATATCGCGAACAACTTGTCCTCCGGTGCGCCCTTCGTGCAAGTTAGAATCTTTGCTCGTAGCACCATCAATAACTGCTATATAATTCTCAGAAATAAAAATTCCGTCTTCATTATTTGCCTCAATTCCGGTTTTAGAAATTGATTTTTGCTCAATTATTTCAACCATATCTTTTCTCCATCATATTTTAGTAAGAACAAGAAATATTATGTATTAATTCCATAGAATGTCAAATAAATCATACAAAGTTCGTAAAATTTCCTAAAATGCAGTTTTTAAAAACATAACATTCGAACTCAGTTAAGTGCTTTATTTAAAAAAGAAACAACACTTAAAACTAAGCACCGCCTGTATTAGTGAAAGAAACTATCCGACAATGTAGTTTTCTATACTTTTCAGAATATATTAAATCAGTGTATATGAAGATATTTATTTGGACTACGGGCAATACCAAGTGCAGTATAACATTGCCGCATTTGCTCTGCAAAAGTGTTATGCGCGGAGTTGAACGCAGAGAATATTGAGCATATTTTCAAGTTTAATGACAAAGCAGAACACTTTTGCAGGCAAACCCGAAGGGCAAACTTCAAAATTTCATATAAACACCAATTTTCCTCGCACTGTATGCCCAATACAGCCGCTCAAAAAATCAGTATTTCTCTGAAATTTTGAAGAATTGTGCGGCAAACGTCATATTGCACTTGATATTGCCCAATTTCCAAGCGTTGCTGACCGTAACGAAAGGAAATGCCATGAAAATAAAGAAATACCAAGATATAACACCAAGCAACAGAACAAATTTTGCAATGGTCTACCATCATGCAGGACGAACATTAACCCAGATTGAAACACTACTTAAAAACGCTTATGGTAAACCTTTACCGACAAGCCCTCAGAACCGACTTAATCGAATGAAATTTAAACTTGAACAGATGGCTGCTCGCCATAAACAGCGTGAAGATGAATTAAAATCAGCTTATAAAACAATCAAAAGATATAAATCCGCTCAAGATATTTAATTTTGACTCTTGACTAACATATCTTCAAAACTGTTGAAATGAAAGAAAATGTGGTGTTTGGCGTTTTTGATAACCTGCAACTTATCTTTATAAAAATCCTTTTGCGCCTCAGTGTTAAATATCAGGTCATTTTCTGCCACAATCGCTTTATCAAACATCGGATTGATGTTGTCTTTCTTTTCTTTATACATTTTTTGAAGGGCAAGCAATTCATTTTCGCAGCTTTCTATTGTGCGTAAAGATTCCAGTTTGTTATACCTTTCATATTCCTCATCGCTATATACCATATATTTTCTGCGAAATTGGAGATAATTATCCAAGGTAATATTCTTAAAAACTTGAATTGTGTCTTTTGATATACCAAGCGTTTCATCAAACAGATACGGATTGCCGCAGAGAGCAACCTTTTGACGAACCTTCGGCAGTTTATCTGCGAATATTGAGGCAACAAAAACACCGGCAGAATAAGCAATCACATATATGTTATCATACTTAGGAAAATCAAAATCTAAATTCAAGTCTTGATAATTATACAATATCAAAACATCTTTATTGTCATGAAGATTGATAAATTGGTTTTCATCACATCCCCAACCGGCAAAAAAGACGATTAAATCACTTGATTTATTATCTTGAAAGAAATACTGCATTTTCAAACTCTAAAAAATTATTTGTACGTTTATTTCATCTTAATTGCCGATTTCGGGCAAATGTGCGAGCATAAAGAACAGCCGACACAGGCCTCTTTATTAACAGCAATGTGTCCGTTAATGAGTGATAACGCACTGTGCTCCGATTCATCGCAAATTGTCACGCACTTGCCGCATTTAACGCATACATCATCGTTAATATGCGGATAAACCTGAGTTGATTTCGGTAATTTTTCGTGCGCCGATAAATTAACAATGGCTTTATTTTTCAAATCTGCCGGACTGTTGAAGCCTTTGCTTTCCAAATAATTCAGCAAACCTTGTTTCATTGCGGCAATGATTCCGTAACCGTTGGCCATAACTTCAGTGCAGACCTGAACCGCGTCGGCACCGACCGTCATATATTCTGCCGCATCGTGCCAGTTAGAAATGCCGCCGATACCTAAAATCGGTAAACTGCAGTTCTGGCGGATTTGTGCCACGCAACGCAATCCGATGGGCTTTACCGAAATACCGGAATAACCGCCAAATGTTGTTTTTCCGTTCACATTCGGCATCGGCTCAAATGTGTCCAAATCAATGCCCATCAACGACTGTACGGTATTGATAGCCGAAATACCATTACAACCCGCTTTTTCCACCGCTTTAGCAATGTCAGCAATATTTGTTACATTCGGCGAAAGTTTTACAAACACCGGCTTTTTTGCAACTTCCATTACCCAACCGGTAATCATTGCCGATATTTCCGCGCTTGTACCGATTGCCATGCCGATGCCTTTTTCCGGCATACCATGCGGACACGAGAAATTTAATTCAAAGGCATCGACTTCGGAATTATTGAACGTGCATACCAATTTTTGCCATTCTTCTTTAATCACAGGAGCCGTAATACTGGCAATCTGCACTTTTGTCGGGTGTTTTTGTTTCAAAAATTTAATGCCGTCTAACCACTGCTGCACAGTTAAATGACTTAAGAGTTCAATATTTTCAAAGCCGCAAATTTTATTGCCGATTTTCCACGTGGCATAACGCTGAGAAGCTTCAATCATCTCTAAATCGTCAGGTGTAATGGTTTTAAGCACCGCTCCGCCCCAACCGAGCGTAAAAGCCTTGTCTATGCTCTCAATTTTTGCTGTCGGCGGTGCGGAAGCCAATATAAACGGGTTTTCAAAATCTATTCCGAGAACTTTTGTTTTTAATGTTGCCATAATCTACTCCGCATAATTAATTCACAATTTTAGCGATTTCTTCAGTAATATCTTCGCCACCAAATACAACAATATTTTTGGCGATAACCATAGAAAATCCTTTTTTCTTCGCCTCAGATGCCACCGTTTGAGTGATATTGTCGCTTACTATCTTTAGTTCTTGTTGGTACTGTAAAGCAATATCTCTTTTCTTCAAAACAAATTCAGCATTGTATTTCTGTAATAATGCTTGTTGTCTTTCTTTATCTTGTTCCGTATTTACCTCATTTTGTGCATTTTGTAACCACAAATTCAGTTCTTCAATTTTAGAGGCTTGGGTTTCTCTTAAAGCTTTTACTTGCGCGGAAGAATTCACAATTGCCTGCACATCAACCACCGCAATACCATTTGTATTAGATTGTTGACTTGTTTTAGCCTTTGCATTAGTCTGATTTTTCATCTTTATACCTTTCTTAAAATTGTTTAGCAGCCACTTTCATATATCTGAACATTAGCTTATTATATACGCTTGCAGGCATATCCAAGAATTTGACCGTGGCGTAATGTTTATCAATACCGATTACCTTGCAATGAATATCTGCCTTAACATCATCAAACATCACATTCAATACCTGTTCATCACCGAGCTGCCAATTATCTTTATTAACAATAACGGCACTATTACGTGTTAATTCCATAATTTTAACATTGGAAACAATACTGCTGTCTTTCCAAACATCGTATTTAGCAATAGATGCTTCCGGCATAATATAAACATTTTCATAACCGTAGTAATCCTTAGCTTTTTGCCGCAGTTCTGTTTCTTTCAGGCCCAAGCGCACGAAACTGTTTTCATCGCTGAATGTATTGACTAATTTATCCCAGTCATAATGAACCACCGGCGCCCTTGTATGGAATTTGATCTTTTCATTCATATTCAAACCGAAACTACCGGTCTTTTGCGTATAAAGCTGAACATTAGCTGGCACCAAACGGCGATAATCATTATCAACCACCGCTAAATATCTGTTGCTGTCGATATTGCGGTTGCCGTTTCTGATTTCCGCATAATTTGTGATATACGCGTCATGAACGGTTAAATTTGTGTCGCGCGTGTTGATGTAAGCATTATCCGCAAACAGCGTGTCAAACTCAACGCCGCGTTCCGTATCAACATAATCATTCACGGAAATAACCGCATTTTTAGCTCTGAAATCATAATCATAGATATAACCTTCAGAATTTTTGAAACGTGACGGAATATTCTCGACCACACGCTGTTCCTCGTAATCATTGCGTTGTGGGTTATCCACCAATTCGTTAACAACATCCGAATCAACACCCAAAATATCAAGTGTTATTGCATCTCCTTCGCCGTAGGTGTTAATACCCTTAGCTTCGTAAACTGTGCCATTGCCGCCGAATTGTTCGTCAGAATAAGTTGTTCCGGTTTGCTTGTAACCGTCCGGATTTTCTTTGGCGGAAACATTAGAATCCGGTGCTTTGGCTGAGTTGGCATAGATATTGTCTGCCATCAAAGTCACATCGGCCAAACGGCTGCCGTCCGGATAATATTGAGTGTTTTCGCCATGATTACCGCGAACCGTCAATGTATAAATCTTCAAGTTTGAATCGCTGCGTTCCGGATTATCTACCGCATCAAGCACACGAACAATCACGTAATTCGGTACCACCGCTTTTTCCGGTGTCACCGGATCAGCCGTATATTCCAAATCATCGTGCGGATACAGTATATCAGTAAATGGTGCTGATGAACCTTCAGCCGATACCGGCATTCCCAAATCCATAATAGTCAGATTTTGAGCTTTTTGCGTTATACGCAAGCCTTTACCTGCTGTTATTTCTTTGATTGCCGCATCAGATACCAAATCCAAATCAATTGTGCCGCGTTTGGAAATAATCTGATAAATTTGGGTTTCATTCGCTGAATTAGCCTTACCGCTGACATATAAATCATTTTCTGCTTCAAAGCTGATTGAAGATTGCGGATTTGAGGCTGTATCTTGCAGATAAGTCAATTTTCTATCTTCTGAACCAATCGCGTTGCTTGCAATAATGGAAATATTCTGACCATTAACATTAACATCGTCAGTATCAGTAGCATTCAAAACTGAATAACCGGTAAAGTAAGCCTCGTCATCAGGTGTCGGACGAGTATCAGCCTGTTTCCAATCTGCCGCCGTCAAGATGATATTGCCATCTGCTGTGATATTCTGAACATTCAAGTCAGAATCTTTGGCACGTAAATTAAGCAGACGACTATCCGTCTTATTGTTGTTTGTTGCCTGCGCGCTGACAACACCGCTGACATTAACATTAACCGAATCCGTCCAATCGCGGGTAGAGGCATCAATCGTAAAGCCAGGACGCGCGTTGTCAGTATATCCGATATTGCCGTCGATGGTATTCATCGTCAAATTACCATTTGCGGCCAACAATGTTTTATATGATTGTTCTTCCGAGCCAAAGTTTGCATTTTGGTGCTTGCTGCCGGAAGTATCTGTAATACCATTCAAAACATTGCCGTTTTGCTGATTGATAATAATGTTACCGCCCGAAGTCTCAACATAATTATCATTATCGCTTGCATATTCGCCGATAGTTAAATCAGAATCACGATTATTGATAACAATGTCTTTCTTTTCAGCCAAAACTTTGCCCTCAATCGTCAGTCCGTCAGCGCCGCTGTTGTTCAGCTCAATATTGCCGTCCGTGTTGTCAATACGTCCTGTCGTAGTAATAAGTGCGCCGTCTTTGGAAGTATTGCTTACCGTTGTCCTACCTTTTGCGTTGGTAACATTTCCGGCAATTTTGAATGCACCGTCATTATTGTTATCAAGCGTGATTGCACCGTTTTCCGCGGTAATAACACCGGTTTCGGCAACTTCAAATTCGCCGGAGCCGTTATTTTCTACCGTAATATTACCATTATCGGCATTTTCAACCAAGCCGCTGATTAAGAGAGCAGATGACGTATTTGTATTATTAATGCTTATGTCGCCAGATCCCGTGCTGCGGATAGCTGAGCTCTCTGTTACCAATATATTACCGTGTTCATTAGTGATGGCAGTGTTTCCACCTGCATTCTCTATCGTTCCGGCAATCTGTGCTCCTTTAGCACCGGTGTTGGTAATGGAAGTATTACCGCTTACCCAATTTTTTATTTGTCCGAGCAGGCTCAATTTGCCATCGCCGGAGTTGGCAATCTCAATATCGCCTGCCGCGTTGTTATCAATAGCAGCATCGGCAGTTAAGGTCAAATCGCCGTTGATGTTTTCGATTGTTACATATCCGCCGCTGTTGTCAATATCGCCGCTGATTACGGCAGATGTACCGGAAGCAGCAATCGTTATATCACCGCCGATATTATTAACCGAGCCGATTACCTGTAAGGAACCACCGCTGTTGGTAATGGTTGTTGAACCATTATGATTGCTTATTTGTGCCGTGGCACTAAATTCTGCTCCGCCGTTACCGGAGTTGGCGATTGATATATTCCCCTTATCATCGGTAATATTGTCGGTTATGGTCAATTTCCCGCCTGCGTTGCTAACGGTAATATTGCCTTCTTTGGTCAATATTTGACCTGCAAGGGTTATTCCTTTATCGGTCGCCGTGTTGGATACGGATATTGAACCTTTATTGTCCGTAATCTTGCTGTCTGCCGTCAAAGTCAATGTACCTGCCGTATCGGAAACGGTAATATCGCCTTCTTTAGCCGATATTTCGCTTCGTATCTCAGCACCGTCAACACTTGAATTTTTAATTTCAATATTGCCTTTTTCATCTGCTATATTGGCATTTATATTCAATGCTCCGGCGTTAGAATTGCTGACCGTGACATCACCGGCTTTAGCCAGAATAGTCCCGCTAATGTTTGCGGATGAACCGCTGTTTGCGATGTTTATATTACCTTTGGTATTTTCAATGCTTGAACTTGCAGATAATGCGCCTTTAGTATTTGTAACTGCAATGTTTCCGGATTCATCGGTAATTACCGAGCTTATTATAAGACCGGCTCCCGCATTATTTATTGCGATATTACCTTTTTTATTCTCGATTTTTCCGCCGATTTGAGCAACACCGCCGTTTGCATTTTGATTGACAATGGTTGTATTGCCTTCCGTATTCGTGATTGTACCGGTATAAATTAACAAACCGCTTGAAGAATTTGACGCAATATCAACATTGCCTTTAGTTTGTTCAAAAGTACTGCTAATGGTCATATTTCCGCCATTTTCATTGTTGGTAATATTTATATCACCGTTGGTGGTTGAAATTTTTCCGCCGATTTCTGCCGTACCGTGATTGTTAGTGATAAAGATACTTCCGTTTTCCGTATTTGATATATCAGCAATGGAAGTTAATTTATTACTGCTGTCTTCAACATAGATATTGCCTATTCTTGCAGAAATTTTATGTGCCAATAATAATTCGCTTGAAGCCTCATTATTATTTGTTATCTTAATAGCTTTGACGATATTATTATCAGATGTATCGACTTTTCCCGAACCATAAGTTTTAATATCGGATTGAATATCTAATTTGCCGGTACCGCTGTTTAGAATAGATATCATCCCTTCGGCATCGTGGTTTAACAAATTGTGGTCGATAGCAGCCGATATTGTCATATCGCCATTATTGTTTGTTATTGTAATATCACCTGTTTCATCTGATATTGTACCGCCTAAGTTCGCAGTTTTGCCGTTATTTGTTATCTCAATACTACCTTTATGAGCTTTCACATTTCCGGCTAAAGTCATTGTGCTGTTAATACTTTGAGTAGCATTATCGGTAATTGAGATATTTCCTTTTTTATTGTCTAAAACAGATGTTTCAGTAAGGTTCAAGCCTTCTGATGCAATTGTAATATTGCCGTTTATTTTAGATGTTATTGCACTTGAAATTTCTGTTTGACCTTTACTATTTATTGCAATATAATCCGCAGCATTATTTGTGGAATTTGTAATATTACCTGTTATATCTAATTTTCCTGTTCCGTTATTTTCTATGCTGATATTTCTGCCATAGTTATCAATATAGCCTGCAATATTAGCATTTCCATTATTAACAATGATTCTTGTTACACCGCCGTCATATATTGAATTTATAACATCATTTTCAGAATTTGTTTGTTTATTTATATCAAGTCCGTTCTTTGCTGTTATTTGTAATTGTCCGAATGTTTCGGAATTAGCCGAACCTGATATAATGTTATTTTTAATAACACCGTCTAATACAAGTTTACCTGTTGATGTTACATAAGTTTCTGCATTGTTTTGAGTTTCGGCAGAAGCTGTTTTTGTGCCGTTTGTATAAACTCCGCCAACGCTTTTTTGGTTTGTAATATTAGAAACGATTAACGGTTTATTTGTTTTATTTTCTATTTCGATTTTTTGGTAACCGTCATAAGTCTTAATTGTTCCTGTTACAGAATTATTATTGGAAGTAATGCTTACTTTCCCTCTATCTGCTTGGTTTACACCGTTTACTTCATCATTTATATTAAATAAATATATTTGACCGTCTTTATAAAGAGCTTTTACATTGTTATCAGTATTAGTATAAGGTGTATTTCCGAGATTTATAAGGATATTTTCGCCTGTTACAGGATCAAAACTGAGGTTACTTAGCATATCATCAGTAATAGTCAGTTTTAAGTCTGCATTATAACCGGCAGTAACATTACCTTTTATGTCCGTAGTATTTGCTTTAATATTAACCGAATTACCTGCAAAGATACTGTCATTCGCTTTCAAACCAATAGTATTATTTGAAGTTAAATTAACATCACCTTTTGTAGAAACAAGATTAATTGCTCCTGAAATATTATTTGTATTTATCGCATTAGCAATTATAGAACCTGAATCATTAAATACATCGAAAATGCTGCCGGTTTTAACAGCACCGTTAAATGTGATATCTGATGCCAAAGCAGGGTTAAGTATATCTTGAGTTTTCGCAAACGGATTAAAGATGTCATAGAAGTTATTAACCGTAATACCTGAAATTCCGTTTGAGGAAGCTGAACTTGAAATATAGTGAGCACCTTCTTTTCCTACGGTGTCAAATTTTCCCAGACCCGCAAATTTATAAATATATGCACCGGCACCGTTTACAGCTTGATTTGTTCCGTCACCTGCAAATTCAGAGAAGTTTTTGCCGCCGATAATCAAGCCGCTTTGCGAACTACCCGCCATATCAATATCATTAAATATCAACGAGCGTGTAGAATAGTTATCTATCTTAACACCTTGAGATGCTACATCCAATGTTCCAGAACCTTTGAATTGACTGGTGTCGTTGTATATACCCTCAATAAGAATATGAGCATCTTTTGCTTGCATATCATTAAACACGACTGCATATTTTTCAGATGATACACCGAATTCAGATGCCGGAGTATTTGAAATTGTTGTTTTTTCATTTGTCCACGCTGTAATGTCCGCTGTTAAATCCGTTTTCATTTGATTAGCAGCAGTTAGTTTATCTGTATACGGTTTTAGTTGTTCTTCTAATGCTGTAATCTGATTATTTAATTGTGTAATTTCATCACAAATTTGTTTACCGTCTGCGGTTGTCGGATTTGATACGGATATATACTTATTGCCGTCTAAACTTGTATAAGTAGTATAACCGCTCTTTTCAGCAGTACCGAATTTACCGTTAACTGTATCATAGGCAGCTTTTACAGTAGCTTCTTTCTTTGCATCTAAAGTATAGTCTGCCAAGAAATCTGCAATAGTTATTTTTGTTTCGCTTTCATTTAATTTAGTTTGGTAAGCATTTAACAATGCAGTATATTCAGCTTCGGTTAATTTACTGTCTCCTTCACCTACAATTTGTGATTTTAAATCATTTTGAACAATAGTGTTAAAGTCACTATTTCCGTCTGAATCGGTTACATTATTTTTAAATGTATAGCCGCCTTCTGCTAAAGTATTTAATTCTGTGACAATTGCCTCTGTATTTGTTTTTTCAGTTTCATAAGTGGCTTTAGCCGCATTTAAATCAACTATTTCAGCATTAATTTTTTCTAATTCAGCATCTGCATTATCTATTTTAATCTGAATATTAGCCAGTTTTTTGTCTTTTATTTGCTGCCCGTCAAGAGCTTCGCCGCCTGTTAAAGTATAATCGCCGGCACTAAAACCTGATAATGTATTCGTATCAACATCACCGTCTTTATTTATCTTCATATACTTGCTGTTGCCTTGACCTGCAACGATTTTACCATTTACGGTTAATGTATTATTTGTAGATATATCAGTTTTTGAATATGTTTTTGAATTTCTGATAGGAATTCCAAGGAAACCATAAGATGTTGTTTTCCATTTAATTGTCGAATCGCTGCTTCCGCCGCCTGATGAATAACTTATTTCAACATCTTTGTTTGAAGTAATATCGGCATTGGATGAGATATTCAAAGCATTTGTTATTTTCTTAGTTATTTTACCGTCTTCACTTGTTGTTGCTATAGCTGCATTTGCTTCTGAATACGTATATTGCGTTAAGTTGTTTGTTGAATTATTCATAAAATTAACATCAACAAGATTGCCGCCCTGCAATGAGCCGTCATTTTGCAAAGTATTATTAATCTTCAAATCAATATATGATTCTGCTACAGGGTCTCTAAATCCGAAGTGATTTGATTCAGCTACAGCACGAGCTTTCAATTCGTTGTCAGAATCAAAATTTATTGTAAGTTTATCATTACCTGCAACTATTGATTTATTATCAACAGTTATTTTATTGTTATTAGTAACATTTAACCAGTTTTTACTTCTTGGCATAGCAGTAAAACCGCTTACGGCAGAGTCTGTTTTTTGTCTGAATGCAGAAGAAGTTTTTGCCTCAATTTTTGCCTCATTATCAGCATGTAATTTTGAATTTTTAATTTCAATTTCACTTGTCTGATTTAAGTTATTCGTCAATTTCATTTCATTTTCAGCAATAAATCCGCCGCCTCTGCCGACATAATCAACCCAGTCATTATTTGCTGATTTTATGCTTGATAAAGTTTTTAATTCAATGTCATTGGCATTTATTGTTGTATCTTGTACAGATAATTTAGCACCTGATGTGTATGTATTTGTTGATGTGTTATCCATAACGGCAACAAAACCGCCGCCGCCCATAGATGCGGTATCTTTTACAGTTGTGTTATTTTGAACATCATAAGATACTTTACTATTTGAATTGATATTTGAATTTATAATATTAGTAATCGTTGTTGCAGTCAGTTCTGTGGTTGTATCATTTTGGCTGATATTAATAAAACCGCCTGAACCGTCGTGTGAAGTTGTATCAAATGTATTGTTAGACACATTTGATATATTCAGATTATTATTTGCAATATTTTTGTCAGAATTGTAATTTTTGATATTAAGTGTAGATGTTCCGTTCATCTTATTTGAAGCTTTTGTATCACTGGCATTAATTATGCCGCCTGAACCTGATGATTTTGACATAACAGAATTTCTGTTTGTAGTAAAGGCAATATCAGCATTATTCGCATTGAATTCACCACCGATATTACCGGTTGTGTTTGCGGTTGCCTCCGCATTTATACGAACTTTTTGTCCACCGCCGACTAAACCGCCAAAGTTAAATGAACTCATATCTGATTTAACTTCCGCATTATGAGTTGCATTTATTACCGCCTTGCCAATAATAGTATTGCTGCCTGCAATATCTACATTAAGATTACTTGTATCTTTTGCATCTGTACTTGCAAGGTTAACTCCGATACCTACAGTTGCTTTTACAGCTCCTGCTGTTGCATCTGCCACAGAATCTAAATAAGAATTAATATCAAGCGATGATGCCCTATGGTCTTTTGCCATCAAGATTGTATTTGACTCTGCTGTATTTTCTGCTTTTGCAGTTGTTTCAGCAACAAAACCGACTAATGATACATGAACATTATTTATTTCGGATTTTGCCTCTATACCTTTAGAGCCTGTTTTCTTTGCGGTTTCTATTGTAGTCTTGCCGCTGTTATTTATCACTACATCTGATGCAATCTTGCTGCCGTCTTTCTCGCCATAAATACCTGACGTGAATTTTGCATTCATTTTTGCACCGGAACTGTCGCCTGAATATATATCGTTTAATTTAACCGCAGTTACATTGGCTTTTGAAAAGGCTGACATAGTATCATAATCAGTAACAATATCAATACCGTTTGCTTTTATTGTTCCTTCAACATTCTCCATAACAGCTTTGGAAATTACACTTGCTTCAACTTCGTTTTTAGAAACCGACACCATACTTGAACCTGAAACGGTTACTGTTGATTTTGTTGAACTTAAATCAGTATTTGTTGTTGAATGAATATTTAATTTACCTGCTGTATCAATATCCGTTTTACCTATAATTTGTGCTGAAGTATTATTGCTGTCTTTGTTTTCAGACAAATCAACCGCAACAATTCCACCACCTGTTACAACAACATTTGTTGCATCAATTACGGATTTATTTGTAGATGTTGAAACGACATCAATTCCTGATGCAGCTTTGACAGTTGTATTATTATTTGATGAACCTATTTGTGCAATAGTTTCAGAAGTGTTGTTATAAGTTGAACCTCCGCCGGAGAAAGTTAAACCTGATACATCAACTTTTGTAGTCGTTATATCAACATTAGAATTATTAACTGCATTAACAGAAATCTTGCCTGATGTACTTTCAACCGTTCCGCCTGCAATTTCTGCAACAGCATTGTTAGATAGTTGAACATTTCTAACGGCTACACTGCCTGTTCCGAGTCCTGCGGTTACATCAACATTTCTAAGGGTTAATTTATCATCTGCTCCTTTACCTTTTAATTTGCTTTCAGCTTTTACATTAATATCATTTGCTGCTTTTAAATTACCTTTAACTCTTGCAACAGCTCCTGTTTCAACCTTAGATGAACTGTCTGTTCTGAAATTTCTTTCACCCTCATCTGTATTTTGGTTATATATAGTTTTAACTCTTGTATCAGCATCTTTTATCCCGCTTTCCTTTTCTGAATCGGTATAATCCAAGTGTTTACCGAGTTTTATGGAAACTACATCCCCTGCAATACCGACTAAACCTGCGGCTACACCAACATTGGTATTATCTAAACCGCCGACTTGTTTTGCACTAATATCGGCACTTCCAACATCTATCTGACCGCCGCCATTTGTTTTAACATCAGCACTTGCAAGATTATCGGAATAGTATAAATTGATATTAGCTCCAAGAGCTGCACCTATACCTACAGCAGCACCAAAGCCCATTGTATTATCGGCAAATGTATTATCTTCTGCTTTTACGGTAAGTTTACCTGATGATTTTATTGATTTTGCTTGTGCATCAACTGTTGCAACAGTATCTGTTCCGATTTCATTTACAAGAGCATTCGCAAGTAAATTCGCACCGATACCTGCTGCTCCGATACCAACATTGTAATTCGTAATTCTTCTGTCTGAAAATGCCTGAGCTGTTATAGAATTTGAACTGCCGACAGAAGTATTATAAATTTTTGAAGTAACATCATTTTCATATATATTATAAATTACATTTGCAATAGCGGCTGCTCCGATACCTGCTCCGCTTGCGGCTATACCGTAATTTTTCAAGATATCTTTTTTATCTTTATTGGTATTTAATGTAATTTTACCTGCATTTTTAATATTTGAATCAGAAATATTTGTTTCAACATCTGATATCATATTATTTATGATAACATTTGTAATTACACCTGCACCTTCACCTGCAAATGACAAACCTGCTATCCAATTATTTGAATTTGTAACAGAATTTGCATTCAATGTAACATCTTTTAGTGTATCAATAGTTGAATTTTCATCAATTATAGATTTTGTTGTTGTATCATAAGTATTTTTGATAGCCAAACCTTGCAGAGCAGCACCTTCGCCCGCAACGGCTACACCGGCCATAATATCTCTTGTTTTGATATCTGTATCGGATTGCAGGGTAATTGCGGCATCATTAACAGTTGATTTTGTAATTTGAGCAATAGTTTCACCTTCGTATTTATTAACAAGAGGATTTACATTTATTGCAGCACCTTCACCTGCTCCTGATGCTGACACAACAATATGAGATGCATTCATATCTTCATTTGCAGTCATATTTAAAGTGCCTGCTTTAACTTTTGAACTGTCGATTTTTGCGTGGTTATTATCATCTATGTTATTGACGATAACATTAACACTTCCTGCAGCATTATTTGCACCGCCGCCTGAAACAACTATTTGATTGTTGTCTTTTTTATTCAATGCAGAAATATTTATAGTATTTGCAACTTTAATATCTGAACCGTTTGAAATAAGAGCAGATGTGTTACTATCATCATTTGTTACAAGAACAGTCGCACCAACGGCAGCTGTACTTGAAGCGCCTATTTGACCTGCAATAATATTTTTAACAGAATAATCTTCTGCCATAATATTCATATTATTTGAGGTTAAATCAGAATTTATAATTTTAGCGGATACGGTATTATCAATAGTTTTTACTAAAACAGCTCCTGAAATAGCAGCATTCGCACCTGCTGATAAGTTATAAAACATATTCCAGTTGCCAAAATCATTGTCATAATTTATACCCGAATAATTGCCGTCAGAATCTTTTTTCATTAAGTTGTCTTGATAAGAATCTGATGTTATATCATCTCTATCGTATTTTCCTGAACTATTTTTTGTCCCACCGATAGAATTTGCTGAAAGAGCGGAAACTGATGTTGTACCGCCGGCTTTCACAATATTTTCAGCAGTTTCATTTCCGATATAAGCATTTACGGTTTTGCCTATATAATCAACATTTATAGAACCACCCAATGCAACTGCAGCATCAGCACTTGCAATAGCAAGAGTACCGCCTCTGTTATAAATCGTTGTTTCGCTATCAGCCGCAACGGTTAGATTCCCTGTAGTTTCAAGGTTACCTTCTGCTTTTGCGATTGTAGAATCCTTTATAACATTAACTGCAACATTGGCAGCTGCAGAACCGAGTCCGCCTGTTGAAGCTGCTACGGCAGCCGGTATCATACTAATATATTCCGAACTGTCTGCCCCAATACCGATACTGCCTGATTTTAATATCTTTGAATCTTTAGATAATTCTGAAGTTATTTCGTTACCATAATGATTTGCGATAATATTTGCTCCGATTGCTCCGCCATTTTTAGCAACAGCTCCCAATGCGGTAATTCCCTGATTTTTATTATCATAAATTGAATTAATCTTTATAGAACCGTCAGAACTTAATTCTGAACCGTTTATTACGGCAGCATTGACTGTAGATTTTAGAACACTTACAATTCCGTTAGCAGTTATAGCAACAGTTGTACCGCCGCCTGTTTGAACACCTAAATTAGCCGCTAAGAATTTTCTGTCATCGCTTGCATCTGCCTTAACCTCAATAGAATTTGATTTTTCTATTTTTGAGTTATCTATTTTTGCATTTATTTTACTGTTATCTACTTCAATTATAGAGCCGATACCTACACCTACACTATTTTCCGCAGTAGAAACATCAACACTTCCTGTTAAATCTCTGCCGGTTATTTCTGATTTTGCATCAACTTTTATATCACCTGATGAAGATATTTTTGCGTTGTCCTTTAATTGAGCTGTCACAGTATTTTCAATCAAGTCAATTCCCAAAGCACCGTCTATTGTAAATGAAGATTGTGCTCCTGTTACAGCAGCCCCTGCTACCGCAATAGAATTAATCTCTTGAGCTAAAGCAGAATTAACTGTAACATTTTTCAAATTCACTAAACTTTGAGAATTTGTAATTTCAGAAATAACAGTTTGTTTTAATAAATTCAAATTACCTGCAACACCTGCACCTAAACCGAATGTTGCATTTGGAGCTTTTGCAAAACCTAAATCACCGCCGACATTCCACGCTGTTGTGTCAGCTTTTGAATCTAACCTAACATCAATATCACCCGTTGCATTTTCGGCATTTTTAACAGTTGTATTATTTATTATTGACTTTGTTTCATCTTTCAATACATTTGTGCTGAATGAACCGCCAACCGCAACCTTTGCACCTGACTCATCATTACTTGCTATTCCGACACCAACCGCAGCTTCAATAATAGTGTGGTCATTATCTGCTGTTACATTTAATGATTTCGCATTATTTGAAGTAAATGAAATCGTTGAACCGTCAATTTTTGATATAGCTCCGCCCTTATCAGAATAAACATTAACGGCAGCACCGCCGCCGACTGAACCTGATTTTGCGATTCCGCCTGTAACATTCAGCATAAAGTTTTCTCTATCAGCTGCGGCATTTAATTCTTCTCCGACATTCAATGTTGAGTTAATAATTTCAGTTGTAATAACAGACTTATCATTAACAACACTTACCGAACCTGCAAGAGCAAGAGAGAAATTGCCGGAAGCCCCCTGAGGATTAGCTCCGCCTTCTGCTAATTGATTTGCTCCGCCTGCTTGACCTGCGGCATTTTGAGCACCTTCAGCATTTGGATTATTCTCGTTAAATAATTTATTTAATCCTAAAACATCTTCTTCGTCAGCATTTGCATCATCTAAAATATCCATCCAGTTTCCGAAATTTTGCATTTCCTGACCTTCATTACCGGCAGGAGGATTAGCATTATTCGCTGCCTGAACTTCGGTATCTGGCGATACACCGCCTGCAAAAGCACCTGCTGCCGTTACAAAAATATCTCGAGTATAAGACTCTGATTTTGCCGCAATTGTATCGGCAGTGAGTGTTGAATTTTCAACCGAAGTTTTTACATTTCTATCAATTGCCTGAACAACAACACTTGCACCAACTGCTGCTCCTGCTGATGTTGTTCCTTGTCCTTCTCCTGATTGTTTTGTTAATGAACCGTTTATTGCAACTGCTGTAACATGGTCTTTTACATCTCTTGCATCTGCTAATACAACTTCATCATCATCGTTTAAGAACTCTAACCCTGTTGCTCCCATATCAGAGCCTTTGTTAGTAAATTGAACATTTGCTTTGCCTGAGTCGATAGTGATTTCAGCAGCTTCTAATTCTGAATGATTTTTGACGGCAGAGGATGTCGTTCCATGAACATTCTGTACCGTTACCGCACCTGTTAAGCCGAAAGTTTCAGCTTTTCCGCCCGGAGTTATCAAATTTAAATATGACTGTTCTGCTGCGGTATTTAATTCTATATCACCGCTTTGAGCAGTAAGTTTAGAATTATCAACAGTTATTCTTGCATTATTTGTAAAATTCTGAACGAGAACAGAGCCGCCTGCTCCTGAGCCTGACTCATGATTCCATTTGTTAAATTCTGACCCTGCTAAAGACTTAATTTCATCAATTAAACCGTTAAAATTGACAAAATCAACTGCATCATGAGCTGAAACCGATACAACAGAATCCATTATAACATTACCTGTATTAGAAGTTATTGATGAATTTGTAATATTGATATCAGAATTATTTTCTAACTGCGAATAAATTACGGCAGCAGAAATTGAAGCCTTATCACCTGCACTTGATGCCACACCGAAGTTATTATAAAAACCAAAAATACCTGCTTCGGGCAGCATTAATTCACTTGAATTATTGCTTGTTACATCGTGAAAACCAAAATTCCAATCGTCATTTGCACTAAAACCAAAATTCATTCCCAAGGTAAGGTATTTATTTGAAATACCAAAAGTACCTTGTTGTGCAGGTAGCTCAACTATAGAATCAATTTTTGTATCTTCTTCTGATGTTAATTCCGCATTTATAATATCAACTTTGTTATTATTCGTTTGTTTATTTACAACAAGAGAAAAAGCTCCGCCCCATTTTGCAGATTCTTCTGCATAAGCATCAGCCTCATTTGCTGTTAAATCAACAGTATGAGCTTTAATATCTATATTTTTTCCGCTTACTGTTGAATTATCAATAATTACATTATTGGTTGTCTTGGCATCATTCCATACAACAGCCGCACCGGATTGAAAATTTGCAGTTTCAAGGACATTCTTTGATTCAGGATGAATTTGAGTTCCAACATTCCTTGCTTTGTTCGTGAATTTTGTTGCAAAATCTTTTAGCGTAAACGTATGTATTTGGTCATATCCTGTAGCCACTCTGCCTAATAAGTCAAAAGGTTTTTTATACCACTTATCAGGCGCAATATATTCTGTATTATATCCTAAAGGATCAGTTATTTCCGCATCTACCCAGTTACTTACATCGTTAATATTATAAGCATTTAAAGTAACATCTTCTGCTGCACTAATGCTACTCTCGTTCTTAACCTCAATTGAACTTTTGATGTCAGTTGCATTCAAAATTCCTGCTAACGAAAATGCAGAACCTCCCTGACCGCCTTCTTGGGACATATCAACCCAATCATTATTCCCAATGCGCGGTTTGAGGATATTTCTGTTATCCATTTCATTATATGCGATAGCTTCAGCAGTTACATTTTTCCCGCTAATATTAGAATTATCAATTGTAATTTTAGTATCGGCAACAGCAGAATTTTTCATAAAGGCAAGATTAAAGGCATCTGTCGCTTTTAATGTCAATCCTGCCACAACTTCATCTGCAATTTTTGCATATAACACATTGTTTGAAAATGCCCTTAAATCTACATTACCATTTGCATTAAGTGTTGAGTCTTTGATATTTATTTTAGACTCGGTTTGTGTACCGTAACCGTAGAATATTGCAGGTACAAACTGAGATACTTCCGTTGGGCCGAGTGCTTGCGGTCCGATATTTGTATCAGATGATGATTCAGCTGATATTGACAAATCGCCCGTTGAATTCAAAATAGAATTTGTAATATTAACCGTTGCAGCAGTTCTTACACCCTCAAATCCTGTATAAACATTGTCTGAGAAAAACTCATCTATATGAGAATCGGAATCAAATACCCACATTAAAACAGCCGGAGCAGTTAAATTTAGGTTTCTGCTTAATGCTGCTTCAGAATTAGCTGAAATATCTATGTTATTACCCGTTATGTCAGAATTTATAACTTCAATTTTTGAAGATATTGCATCATCCGTATCTGCCAAATCAGTAATTTCATAATCTCTTGTTGAATTTGCTTTTATATCAACATCGCCGCTGCCTTTGAGGCTGGCATTTTCAATTGTTATTTCCGCTTTTTTTGCAATACCGTCAGGTTTTCTATCATCTCCCGAACCTGTGTAATCCTTAAATCCTGCAACAATTTTAACTTTACCGTTTTCAAGTGCAAAATTAGCCGTATCACTTATATTATTTGATACAAGACTGTCAAAAACCTCTTTGGCACGAGCTTTATTTGTTAAAACCTCCTGATGATTTTTCACACCGGCTACAATTCCGGCTTTATCCGCAGATGTCCCCTTAACGGTTATCGTATCGCCGTAAACTTCCACATCGCCGCGTGCCATAATTTTACCGTTAATGACAACATTGCCGTGAGAATCTGTCAGAATTTCTTTATATTTATCTTTACCAACCTCGTAATTGCTTAAAGTATCGCCGTTATAGGCATTTTTCATAGCATCGAATTTGCTTTGGCTTGGCGTTGCCAAAGTTAAGGAACCGACATTCAAAACACCTGATGCACCGATAACAATACCGTTTGGAGATACAAAAACAGCGTGACCGTTAAAGAAGTTATTATCACGCATTGTATTGACAATACCGTTAATACTGACTTGACTGTCAACCAAGTTCACAAATTTATTGTAACCCAATCTGTAAATTAAATTGGCGATATCTCCGTCGTCAAGCTTAAAATTATCATATTGACGGAACTGGGTTGCCCCTGAAAACTTTGCACCCTCTATGTTGTAAGTATTTCCGGTAGGCGGCACTCCCGTAATATCTGAAGCTAATGCCGGTGTACCAAATGAAACAGCCATTACTGCCGCATTCAAAATCGCACATTTAATCAAAATTTGTCTGTACCATTTAGTCAGTTGCGTAATCGCCGAACGAGAGTATTTCATTGTCAGTTCCTTTTCAAATTCTTGGAGGTATTTTTTGGGAGTTATCCACAGTTTATGTGACAAAACACAAATACGTCCGAAACCCTTGTAAATATTAAATTTTATCCATCAATATAGCTACCCCCCCCCGAATTTGTCAAGCATTTTTTTATATTTTTCACACAATTTCTTTGTTGAAAAGCCGTCGATTTTAGAGTACTATCCGTTTCATAATTTTGAACTTTTTTAGGTTTTAGGTCTGGATAATGAAAAATAATTTATTAACAACAGTAGCTTGCTTTACAATACTCGGTACCCCTGTTTTAGCGCAGTCTTTTGACGCCAAGGTTATTCCGCAGCTCGGCACAATTCAGCAACAAGATTTAGACAGTGCTAAACGTTTAGAGCAAGAAAGACAAGGCATCCGCGATTATCAAAATTATAAAGCAAACAAAGCAAAAAAAGCCCAAGAGCCTAAAAAAGAAGAAAAAAAGCAGGTTACACAAAAAGCCAAAATATCCGAATATAAAACCAAAGGTGTTTACGTTGAAAAGTTTGAGGTTGAGCCGAGTGAAATTTTAACGCGTGATGAAATCAATGCCATTACAACGGATTATGAAAAAACGAACGTTACAGCGGCAAAATTAAATGAAATGATTGACCGTATCAATGAGTTTTATCTCGATAAAGGTTTCGTTACGGCACGGGCTTATCTGCCGGAGCAAACCATAGAAAACGGCATTATTAAAATCGGTCTGTTAGAAGGTAGAGTCGGTGATGTTGAAGTTGAGGACAATCGCTGGACAAAGAGTTCACATATCAAAAAACGCTTAGGTATGAACAAGGGCGAAATCTTTAATATTCAGAAATTGGAAGAAAATATGCTCGTTTATAACCGCTATAACAATAATATAGAAATTAAGGGTAATTTGGCTGCCGGTAAAAAAATCGGCACGACAGATGTTACGATTAAAGCCGAAGAAAAAGCACCATATCATTTAGCAGCTGTTGCCGATAATGCAGGCCGCAAAACCATCGGTAAAAACCGCGCCGGTTTAATAGCTTCGCACGACAGTTTATTCGGTTATCGCGATAAGCTCTCCGCCGGTGTTTACGCCAATCGTTATTCGTGGACGCCGTTTGTCGATTACAATATTCCGGTTAATAAATATGACGGGCGTGTCGGCGTTTCATTCTCGCACAACGAAGCGGAAATCGGGCACGGCGATTATAAAGACTTCAACATTGAAAGCCGCTCGCAGAACTATTCCATTTATTACACGCACCCGATTATCCGTGAACTGCACCGTGAATTAAACAGTACAACCTCATTCACTTACAAGCGTGCGGTCACCAGTTTTGACGGTTATGATTTGTATGAAGATAAAATTCCGGAGCTCAAAACCGGATTGAATTTCCGTTATGATACCGACAACGGTATTTGGTATTTAGCACAAAATATATCTTATGCCGCACCTTGGTTTCAAAATCGCATAGATTATTGGAAGTTTGAGGGTAGCATTTTGCGATTGCACGATTTTGGTCATCGTATTTTAGGGCAGTTCCGCGGCAATTATCAATATATTCCGCAAGATGTGATTCCGTATGCCGACCAAATGTCAGCAGGCGGTTTCGGCACGGTGCGCGGCTACTCGCAAGGTTTGCTGACGGCGAAATCCGGCTACCAACTCGGTGCGGAAATTTATTTTCCGATAGCGCCGGAAACATTTTATATAGATTGCAAACCATATCGCACTGATGAATATGTTCGCCCGTTTGTATTCACCGATTATGCGGCACTTTATCCATATAAAGGCACAGGAAATGGGGCGGAAGGCTTTAACAACAGCGATATTCTGCTCTCTGCCGGCGCCGGTCTGCGTATTCAACTGCCGTATAATATTGTAGCCAAAGTTGCCTACGGTGTTCCGCTTCGCCACAACAAATATGATTCGCATCACGGCGGCGATTGGACTTTTGAGCTCAGTTTTTCTCCTGATTTCAATAAGTTTTTTGAGTAGATTAAAACAAAAAAATACCCCGGCTGATTTCTCAATCGGGGCATTATCATTTCTCGCAAACGGCCTCATAAACGCCGGTATGCAAACAATCTGTAAAAATTGTAGCCAATCCATAGTTTTCCTTTCGTTGAGGTTATTGACATTCAAGTAAATATCCGTTAAATTCATAAAAAATTCAACGGAGGTTAAAAATGAAACATTTGATTAGTTTATGCTGTGCTGTGTTAATGCTTGTTGCTTGTTCCAAACAGCCTGATAATAATATAGAATCACATAAAGCGGCAATGAAACGCTTTGAAACAATGATTAATACGGCAGATTTTAATCTTGCCAAAGAACTTGTTGCTAATGATGCGCCGTTCTATACGCCGGCATCGCCGACACCTCTTTACGGCGGCGAAGGTTATCTTTCGGTTGTTCATTGGATGCGCCAAAGTTTTCCTGATGTTCAATGGAAATTGGAAGAAATGGTTGCTGAAGGTAATGTTGTCGCCGTCCGTTGGACGTTAAGCGGCACTCATAAGGGCGAATTTATGGGAATGCCTGCAACGGGCAAACATTTCTCCGCATCGGTTATGAACTTTTACTATTTCAACGATGAAGGCAAAGTTGTCAATGATATTGCTGCCGAAGGTATGATTGGCATTTTACGCGGCATCGGTATGTTGGATAAGTAAAATGCAATATCAGTTAATTTTACTTGCCGTTTTGTTTGTGGTAATATTTTTGTTGCACAAACCGTTTAATGTGCATCAGACAGATAAAAAATGGCTGCAACGATTACATCATGTTTTGGAAACAATGTTTACAGTTCAGGCAATGATTATCTTAAATGAGCTCATCAAAATGTATTTGTAACAAAAAGCTTTAGCGTTAAACTCGGCTTAAGGTTGTTACAACAAGTATGTTTTTACAGCCAATTTTTCAGTTCATCTTGGTAAAGATGCTTAACATTGACACTCACCCTCGCAACAATCTTTAAGTAAAAACTTTGCAGCTTCTTTAACGGCCTTACAGTTTGGTTTATAAATCAAACTTTTGCCGTTTTTCTTATAGGTGCAAAGTCCTGCTTGGGTTAAAATATTTAAGTGAAATGAAAGCGTGTTTTTTGCCATAGAACCAAGTTGATTATATATTTCGGTTGGTGTAATGCCTTCTTTGCTATGTTCCACCATCAACCTAAAAATCTTCAGCCGTCCTTCTTGGCTTAATGCTTCAAAAATATTAGTAATCTGTTCTGTGTTCATTTTACTTTGCTCCAAAATATTTCTTTTTAGAATAAAGAGCCAAATTAACTAAACAAATTAATGCAGGCACTTCAACCAATGGCCCAATAACACAAGCAAAGGCTTGTCCTGAATTTACACCAAAAATAGCTATTGCGACAGCGATAGCCAATTCAAAGTTGTTTCCCGATGCGGTAAAAGACACAGTTGCTGCGGTTTCATAATCAGCTCCGACTTTTTTGCTTAACCAAAACGATAAAACAAACATAATTACAAAATATGCAATCAAAGGCACAGCAATAAGCAAAACATCCAAAGGTATTTGTATAATTAGATTTCCTTTTAAGCTGAACATAACAACAATAGTAAATAACAATGCAATTAAAGTCATTTTGGAAACTTTAGGCATCAAATATTCATGAAACCATGTATAACCCTTAAGTTTAATCAAGATTTTTTGAGAAATAAAGCCGGCTAAAAAAGGAATACCTAAATAAATAAAAACACTTTCCGCGATTGTTTTCATTTTAATATTGATTTCAACACCATCCAAACCTATCATAGGCAATAAAACAGTAATAAAAAACCATGCATATAAGCTGAAAAACAAAACTTGAAATATGCTGTTTAAAGCCACCAATCCTGCTGCATACTCATTGCTTCCTCCTGCTAATTTATTCCAGACCAAAACCATTGCGATACACCGAGCTAAGCCAATTAAAATTAAACCTATCATATATTCGGGATAGCCGTGTAAAAATATCACGGCTAAGATAAACATCAAAATCGGCCCGATAATCCAATTCAGCACCAAAGATAAAGTTAAAACTTTCTTATTTTTAAATACTTCATGAAACTTTTCGTATTTTACGCGAGCAAGCGGCGGATACATCATCAAAATCAAACCAACAGCAATTAAAATGTTGGTAGTTCCTATTTGGAAATGATTTATAATACTTTGGCTTTCAGGCACAAAGTAACCTAACGCAACTCCCAAAAACATAGCAAGAAAAATCCACAAAGTCAAATAGCGGTCAAGAAAACCAAGTTTGTTTATAAGTTTATCGGACATCTATAACCTCACATTTAATATATAATTCCATAATTCTGGAAATATAGTAAGATTGAAAAAAGCAAATGTCAATAGATAATAATTTTAATTCTGATGTACACGGTCATCTTCTATGACGGCCGTAATTTCTACTTGGTTCGAGCGTGGGCGAATACCGGTAACAAAAAGCTTTAGCGGCTAAACTCGGCTTGGTTTATCAACTTTACGAAAATTTACACATTTTTTCCTAATTCATAGGCTTTTTGCAATAAGTCTTTGCGTGATGCTGCATCTTTCGGCTCATTCACACCACCACCGGCTAAAACTCCGGCTAAACGCGATTGTTCAAAACAGGTTATCCACCCCTGCAAACCTTTTGCCGCCGTATCCGAAGCATTTTCGGCATCATCGTAAGAAGATGTTATTAAATACACGTCCTTAAATTTATTTTCTTGCTCAAATAACGGGTTGCAACGGTCTAAAAAGGTTTTGAGCTGACCGCTTAATTCGTAGTAGTAAATCGGTGTGGCAAAAATCAACACATCGGCATTTTGCACTTTACCAATCATATCCGCCATATCATCTTTTTGCACGCATTTACCGGTTTTCTGACAGGCTAAACAACCGATGCAAAACTTAATGTCTTTGCCTTTAAGGCTCAAAAACTCAACCGCATTACCGGCATCTTTCGCCCCCCTTTCGGCTTCATGCGCCAAAATCTCGGAATTGCTTCCGCCCCGCAAACTTGATGAAACTATCAATACTTTCTTTGTCATTATATTTCCTTTCTATTCAAAAGTTATGGTTACACTGCCTCGACCGAGCGTTTGTTCCAAATCAGCCGCATTTTCTATATGTCCGATACGCGTATATGAATATGCGGTCTTAAAATCTTTATAGAATACGACCAAACAATCATCACCAAACAACATAACATCACCGGTTTTAATTTGCCCTGTATGCTTCGGTTTGCTTGGTAATGTTTCACGCAACTGGTAATACTTCTCATTGCCGTTAAATTCCGACATTTTAATTGTCATAGGCAAAATTTCCTGTAAGGACTTAGTTGTGTCATTATCATTCAAAACAACTGAATATTCCTTATCTCCGATTTTCATTTGCATTGTTTTAATCTCCAAAGCAAAGGCTGTTGGTGCCGCAAACATAATTCCCGACACCAACAACCAAAGTATTTGCTTTATATAGTTCATTACTGCAAGTTTTCCTTAAAGAATTGTTCCATTTTATCAAACGGAATAACATCTGTTTTGTAATACAAATCCACGTGATTTGCATTCGGGATAATCATCAATTCTTTATTATCGCCCGTCAATTTTTTGAAAGCACCTTCCGAGAAATAGCGGCTGTGTGCTTTTTCGCCGTGTATCATTAACACCGGATTTTTAATGGTATCGGCATACGCTAAAATCGGCTGTGTAATCAAAGATAATGCCGAAGTAGTATTCCAATGTCCGTTAGAATTGATGGAACGTGGATGGAAACCGAGTTTCGTCTTATAGTAACTGAAATAATCTTTGATAAATTGAGGCTCTTCACCGGTTAATTTATCCGGCAAACCTGAAGCTTCGGCATAAGTGCCATTTTGAGCATCTTTGGTGCGTTGATTGTTTAAATCCTCACGCAATTTATACAAATCATCTGCAGACATAGAATCATTATATCCTTTAGCCGAAACGCGTGTCATATCATACATTGTTGATGTAACTGTTGCCTTAATACGTGTATCTTGTGCGGCTGCGTTCAATCCAAAACCACCGAAACCACAGATTCCGATAACACCGATTTTATTCTCATCAACTTCGGGTAATGTTGTTAAATAATCAACTGCCGCAGAAAAGTCATCGGTGTTAATATCCGGACTTGCCATATTGCGGACATTACCGCCGGATTCACCGGTAAATGACGGGTCAAACGCCAATGTTACAAAACCGCGTTCTGCCATTTCTTGCGCGTAAAGTCCGGAAGACTGTTCTTTTACTGCACCAAAAGGTCCTGTAACAGCAATCGCCGCCATCTTTTCACCAGATTTCTCTTTCGGTTCATATAAATCACCGACCAACTCAATACCAAATCTGTTCTTAAATGTTACTTTCTTCACATCAACTTTATCGGACTTTGCAAATACTTTATCCCAAGCATCCGTTGATGCTCCGTTTACACTGTCCGGTGCAGCAAAAACCAAACCTAATGTTGCCATACTAAATGCACAAAATGTTTTCATATTCATTATTTTCTCCTATGTTTGGTTAATCTGACAACAATATATAGTGTTTGTTTTAATATAGCAAATACTTATTATGAATACTTAAATATGCTTGACAGGCATATTTAACTGTTATATCTTTCCTTTATGGAAATAAGAGTTTTGAAATACTTTTTGGCTGTTGCACGCGAGGGAAATATTACTGCCGCGGCAAATGCTCTGCATTTAACGCAACCCACCTTAACGCGTCAATTACAAGATTTGGAATATGAACTCAAACAAAAACTTTTCATTAGAGGAAAGCATAAAATTACTTTAACTGAAGAAGGTATGCTGCTTCAAGACCGTGCCGAAGAAATCATTGAAATGGTACATAAAACCAAAAGTGATATTATGTCTTCAGGAAACGATATCAAAGGTGATGTGTATATCGGATGCGGTGAGACTGAGGCAATGCAATACGTTGCAGAAATCATCAAAGAAATACAAGAAACTTATCCGAATATAGTTTTTCATATCCATTCCGGTAATGCCGAGGAAGTTATGGGAAGATTGGATAAAAAACTGCTTGATTTTGGAGTTTTGATCCAGCCGGTTGATATAACAAAATATGATAATATTACATTTCCGACAACTGATACTTGGGGCGTTTTGATGCTTAAAAGTTCGCCGTTAGCGAAATTTGAAGCCATCAAACTGGAAAATCTTAAAAATCTTCCGTTAATCACCTCTCGTCAAGTGACCAGAAAATCCCCGAATAATGATTATACAAACTGGTTTCAGGGAAAGTTTGAAACATTTAATATCGCTGCAACCTACAATTTAATTTACAATGCCGCTTTGCTTGTTAAATCCGGTATCGGGTACGCTATTACACTGGATAAATTAGCAAACACTTCCAGCGAAAGCGAACTGTGTTTCCGACCTCTTGAACCGAAACTGGAAGCAAAACTGGATATTGTTTGGAACAAATTTCAAGTTCGCTCCGTAGCCGCCAACCTGTTTTTACAAAAATTACAAGAAAAGTTCGGAAAAAATTAAAGCTTTAGCGATTAAACTCGGCTTAGGTTTTGTTGATATTTTATATTATTTCAACTTTTCTACAAAATTCTTAATATCTTCGGCAAATTCCTTTGGCTGTTCAAGAGCGGTAAAGTGTCCGCCGCGCGGCATTTGTGTATATTGCACAACCGGATAATGCTTTTCTACCCACTTTCTCGGCGCCGGCAAAACATCTTTCGGAAATGCCGCAATTGCTACCGGAACGCTGATTTTATCCATCAGAGGCAATGTCCAAGTATTGCCATAATAAACACGTTGCGAAGTGCAAGCCGTATCTGTCAGCCAGTAAAGCGTTAAACAATCGCACAAATCATCTTTGCTTAGGAGCTCCCAATCGCTCCACGAATGATATTTTTCTATTACCCAAGCCGCCAACCCGACCGGAGAACCGGCAAGTGCATAAGCCAAAGTTTGCGGTTTTGTGCTGTGAATATTGATATACGCCGCTTCATCACGCAGCCACTGATTCGCACGGCGTTTATAATCCAATTCTTCCGGTGTTAATTGTTCATCTTGTACAGTTAAAAGCTCTTTAACCATACCGACATCTGTTAGATGGATACCTTTAACTTCATTCGGATAATTTGCGGCCAAATAGCAGGTTACACCGCGCCCCATATCGCCGCCTGATGCAACATACTCCTTATACCCCAAAATCTCGGTCATTAAAATATGCCAAATCTCGGCAATTTCCGCATTGTTGATAAAACCTTTTTCCGGCAAAGTTGAAAAAGTAAATCCGCACAATGACGGCACAATTAAATCATAGTCTTTGAGCAAAGCAAAAAGTTTGGCATAACGCAAAAAACTATCCGGCCATCCGTGTGTTAACAACAGCGGCAGCGCACCTTTTTTCGCTGATTTAATGTGAAAGAAATGAATTTTTAACCTATGTATCTCGGCTATAAATTGCGGATATTGATTTAATTCTTTTTCTTTTTTGCGCCAGTCATAATCATTTTGCCAATAATCCAACAGTTCTTGTAAATATGCTCTATCCGTGCCGAATTGCCAACTTTCATTAGCCAAATCCGGCGGTAAGCGTGTATCTTTTAATCGTTGCCGTAAATCAGCAAGCTGTTCTTCCGAAAAATGAATTTCAAACTTTTGCATTATGTGTATGCTCCTCAAATCAAATTTCCGCTATCTTATAGCTATTATCTATATGTTGTTTGATTTCTTCTGTATCAACAGAACCATTAAGATAAATCGTTATCCAATGTTTTTTATTCATATGATAACCGGCAAAATATTTTTTATTATCTATTATGCTCGGCAATTTTTCCGGATTTACGCGCAAGTCAATAATTTCAACCTCACCATTACCGGTAATACCTAACTTCTCACACTTAACTGTTAAAAGCGCACCATACCATTTTTTATTATCTTGTCTTCGCCAAATAGCATTATTTGGAAATTTTTGCCATAAATATTCAAGCTGATTACTATATTTTTGGTGTACATACTTTATCAACTCTTTAGCTTGCGGAGACCTAAAAATAACCGTATTAAAGCAATTATCCGCTATTTTTTGCAAACACTCATCATATTCTTGCCGAATTTGACCTATAAAAGAACCTGCTGCAGATGGTTGCAAATGCAACACATATTCTTCGTTAAAATCATTATCAATCACAGCTGCAAATACTTTTCCTTTTTTTTCAACCTCAACTTTAAGCGTAAATTGACCATTAACAATTTGTTGCTCAAATTGGTAACGGTCTTTATTTTCAACAAAACCGAACTTTCGCAGTTTATCAAAATCAGGCTCTTTGTATTTAAATATCTCGTCAATCATCTGATGTGTTCCTATTCGTCAATTTTGCCGTCCCAGCCTTGAACATTGGAGGTATGTTTATGCAGAACTTTCCATTCCCCATCTTGCTTTTCCAAATAATCGGTCTGGCGCATAATCAAAGACATCGTGCTGTTATCTTTCACCACAATATTCCATTGCTGCACCGAGCAAACAAGAGCATTATTGCCATTCACCATTGTGCGCATATCAAGGATTTTGACATCAATGCTCCAAAAAATAAAGTTAATTTCTTTAACATTTCTACCTCTCTAATGCATAACATATTGAGCTATATGTAATTTATATTTGCAAAAAATTCAAATAATTTTTAATTCTGATGCACACGGTCATCTTCAATAACCGCTGTGATTTCCACTTGGTTTGAATGTGGGCGGATGCCGGTAACACGGGCATAAACGCTCCATTTGTCCTGTGTTCCGAATGCGAAATGTGTGTGTTCCGTACCGGAAGTGGTTAAAATTTCCGCATCCGGCTGAGTTTTCAGCATTACTTCGGTGTTTAATTCCGTTGCCATATAAAATTACGCAGGAACTGATGGAGTTGATGAATGAGAAAATGTGCAAATATAAGGACTGTAAACAGCGATTAGTGCCGAAGTTACTGAAGTTTATAGAATTATTAAAAGAGTGCGGATTTGAATTATTCAGAAAATTGGGAAGAACAATGGAATATTGGCAAGAGGAGATAGGAAGAATGTTTAGATTTACCAGAACAAATGGAATTACCGAGGGATTTCACAGGAAAATGAAACTGATACAAAGGCGGGCGTA
>JAFVBL010000011.1 GCA_017479985.1 Alphaproteobacteria bacterium
GATCAATCGTCCGCTTCTTTTTTCTTTTAACACATTTTTTATATCATGTCTTTAAGTAACAATACTTAGATTTACCAGAACAAATGGAATTACTGAGGGATTTCACAGGAAAATGAAGCTGATACAAAGGCGGGCGTACGGTTTTAGAAATTTTGAAAATTATCGCTTGCGTGTTAGGATTTTATGTGCTTAAACTTTAATTACAAGGTCAATCTGATGACTTTTAACTTTTATAATTTTTTACTCTTGCCCCCACTTTTGACGATGAACCGACTCGTCTTGATAAAATTTACTTATTTATTTTTCAGTAGAAAATTTTATCTTCGGTCACTCGGTTGCGATTTTTTCGCTTTGCTTCGCTTTCGCTTGCTTGCTCAAAAGCAACCTTCGTCCGTCGTCCAAAAACAACATTTTGAGGTTGTTTTTGTTCCTCCGGCTCGCTTCCTACGGTCGCTCGTTCGGTCTCGTTACGCAACACAAAAAAAAGACCGTTGTATAAAACAATGGTCTTTTTTACAACTGGCGGGAGCGACGAGACTCGAACTCGCGACCTCTGCCGTGACAGGGCAGCGTTCTAACCAACTGAACTACACCCCCGCAGAACAGTTATGTCTTATAAACTATGTTTTTTTAAATTGCAATACTTTTTTTTATTTTTTTTCACATTTTTTTACAATTTGTGTAAAAACACGGTTTTACGGGTATAACTTTATTATCTGCTTGCATTAAAATTCAAAAACTTTATTATCAGCTCAGTATTGGGAAAGGGGATTATGTCTGCTTTTGATGGTTTAAGAAAAAAATTGCGTCGTCGCCGGATAGAAGGAATGTTGCTTGCCGGTTATGCTTTTGCCGTAACTTGTGCGTTGTTCCTTTCGTTGTTACACAAACCGGCTGCCGATGACGGAACGCCGAATCTGCCGATTATGCACGCAAATACGGACAGTTTCGATTTCAATGCGGATATTTTAACGCCGGCATTTAATGATTCTGCCGATGATAATCCTTTTGATTTGGTATATAATAAAGTAAATAATATAAAACTGCTCAGTTTAAATGAGGTGGTAACTTCAAAGTTTGAAGAAGTGCAAAACGCCAAAAATGTGGTTATGCCGACCGAATCTAAACCGAATCGTAAAGAACAGTATGGTGAAATGTCCGGCATTTATCAAAAAGAACGCCGTGTTCTTATGGTCGAAAAGGGAGATACGTTTATCGGATTGTTGACGCGGCTCGGTATGGATACCAAAAGTGCAACCGAAGCTTATAATGTTTTGCGCAAAGTTTATGATGCACGTAATTTAAAAATCGGTCAGCATATTGAATTAACGGCAACTTTCGATATTCGCGCACATCAGTTGGAAACGCTTGATAAATTGGTGATTACACCGGAACGCGGGGTAAAGTATACTTTGAGCGTCAATGAATATGATAAGTATGTGGCAACGGTGGAGAGAGAAAAATTTGAGCCGGATATCAAGGTTGTCAGCGGTACGGTTAACGGTGCAGTTGTCAATTCTTTGATAAATGCCGGTATTCCGCGTCGTTTGGCAGGTGAGGTGATTAACAGAATGTCGTATTTGGTGAATTTTAACTCAGGTATTCACAAAGGCGATTCGTTTACGGTAAAATATGATGTCAGCAAAGCAGCAAACGGAGATGTGGTTAAAATCGGTAATTTACTTTCGGCAACGTTTAAAACAGCGAAGACGACTTATAAAATTTATC
Source organism: Alphaproteobacteria bacterium (assembly GCA_017479985.1). Taxonomy (GTDB): domain Bacteria; phylum Pseudomonadota; class Alphaproteobacteria; order RF32; family CAG-239; genus RUG410. The sequence continues at coordinate 1,729 of JAFVBL010000011.1, forward strand.
GTTTTAAAGATAATTATTATAATGAAAAAGGCGAAACAAAGAAAACAGGTTTGGATATTAAACCTCTGGCAATGCGTAATGCGCGAATTTCATCATTGTTCGGTTATCGCCGGCATCCGATTTATAAAACGCAAAAATTTCACAGCGGTGTTGATTATGCAGCGCCGAGAGGAACAGCCATTTTTGCCAGCGGCAATGGTGTGGTCGAGATGGCGCAATACGTAAACGGTTACGGCAATTACATCAAGATTCGGCATAACGGCGAATATGAAACCGCCTACGGACATATGCAAGGCTATGCCAAAGGGATTCGCAAAGGCGTTCACGTACGCAAAGGACAAGTTATCGGTTATGTCGGAAGTACAGGACAATCAACCGGTCCGCATTTGCACTTTGAAATTTTACGCAAAGGTCAGCGTATCAATCCGCTTAAATCCAATGTTGCGACCGGTAATGATTTGACGGGACGGACATTGACCGAGTTTAAACATCGGATGAATCAGATTGACGCGATGAAAGAGAAGATTTTCAAAAAAGAAGAGCCGGCACCGATGTTGGCTTCGGTTGCTGCCGAGCAAAAAAGGCTTGCCGCCGAACAGGCAAAAATTGCCGCTGAGCAGGCACAGTCAAACGAGACACAAGAAAATAATACACAAAATGTCATCGCAACAGCACAAAATATGGTCAATAAAGAAGAAAATCCAAGTAAACAAAGTGCAACCAAAGTCGAACAGCAACTTATTTTGATTGATACAACCGACGGTGAGGTTAAGACAGAAAAAGCCGTCGCCGAAACTGAGAATAATAAAGAAACCGAAGATACGGCAAATACGGGAACCTCTGTCGCGGCAGATATGGAAACAGCATCGACAACGACAAACGAATCGCAGATAAATTATAAGGGCAAAATTGTGCGTCCGATCGGTATGTCTGCGGCTCAGGTCCGGCAAAAATATCTTTCAACGCAATTACCGACGGGAATTAAACCGATTACGGCACCGCCGCGTAAACCGAAATATGCCGGAAGATAAACCGACGGTTAAAAAATACGTCTTTTGACTTGATAATCAGAACAGAAAAAACTAAATTTATAATATTGAGTTTGAGATTTTCTAAAGGAACGGTATTTTATGGGTAATTTGTCCGGTTTGCGTGATATTCATCTGCCTGAAAACAGTTCTTTTTTATGGCCGATTGCATACGGTTGGTGGACTGTTGTTTTGGGTATTGTATGTGTTGTGACTGCTTATTATTTCGGCAAAAAAATATGGCAGGCCAGCGCACGTTTTTATGCACAACGTATTTTGTTGTCGCTCAAAGATGATACGGAACTCCCGGCGGCAATTAAAATGTCTGAGATATTAAGACGTGTTTGTGTGCGACAATATCCGGAAGCCGTAGCTTTGTTCGGCGATGAATGGATTGCTTTTTTGAATCAAAAATCAAAAAATCCGATTGATGCAAAAGCAGCGGCATTACTGCGTGATGCACCGTTTATAGTACCCGAGAGTAAAGCATACAAAGCTGAAGATATGCAAAAATTGTGGCAATTTTGTTATGCTTGGATTGGAGAAAATCTATGACGGTTTTGGCTTATCCGCAATTTTTATGGTTGTTACTGTTGCCTTTGGCTGTCTTTTATCTTTTACCGGCAGCCGGAAAAATGTACGGTGATGCGTTGCGTGTGCCGTTTGTGCGGGATATTTTAAAAATCAACAATGAAAGCAAATATCGCCGCAAAAATTATCAGGCAAAAAGTATCTCATCGTTCTTCAAACTGGTGCTGTCAGCTTTGATTTGGGGATTGATTGTTGTTGCCTTATGCCGTCCGCAATGGGTGGGAGAGCCGCATAAAGCACGTCACGAATCGCGGGATATTATGTTGGTGGTCGATATTTCAACTTCTATGCTGGAAAGAGATTTTGTACATCAAAATAAAGCATACAGTCGTTTGTCTGCCGTTAAAAGCGTAGTCAGCCATTTTGCTGATGAACGGACAGATGATAGAATCGGGCTGATTGTTTTCGGAACCCGTGCATATCAGCAAGTGCCGCTGACTTACGACAGACAGTCTTTAAAAGAAACATTATCGGCAATAGATGCCGGTATGGCCGGAAATTCAACTTCTATCGGAGATGCGGTCGGATTGGCGCTGAAGTATTTGGCTCAAAAAGATAATGCTGCTAAAAATAAAGTAATTATTCTGTTGACGGACGGTGAAAATAATGACGGCAGTCTGTCGTTTCCGCAAGCAATAAAATTGGCGGAGGACGAAGATGTCAAAATCTATACCGTCGGTATGGCAAACAGCACGGAGATAATGCTTGGCGGTATGTTTGTTTTTCAATCCGATGCCGGTTTGGATGAAGCAAGTTTGAAACGATTGGCGGAAACAACTCAGGGACAATATTTCAGGGTTAAGGATTTCCAATCTCTGTATGCGGTGTATGATCAAATCAATCGTTTGGAAGTACAGGAACAGGAAGGTCATTTTGTGCAGGAAACCAAAGATTTGTTCTATTATCCGGCAGCGTTGGCTCTGTTGTTGTTTGTACTGATGTTGACCTTCAGCGGGAGAAAATTAAAATGAGTTGGTGGTCGGAATTTCATTTTTTGCGTCCGTATTGGCTGATTGCTCTGATTGTGCCGTTTGTGTGGTCGTGGATTATTGTCAGAAACGAAACAATACAATCGTCTTGGGCAGAGGTTTGTGATGAACATTTATTGAAATATCTGTTGATTAAAGGCGAAAATAAGCAACGGCGGATTCCGTATATTTTAGGTGTTGTGTTTTTGATATTGACAATATTGTCTTTGGCGGGACCGACGTGGCATAAAAAACAAAATCCGGCGTTGAGTGTGGATAATCCGGTAATGATATTGTTGAATTTATCCGATGATATGATGCAAACCGATGTTACTCCGAACAGATTTTCGCGCGCGAAATATATTATTCAGGATGTGTTACAGACATTTAATACGACAGAAACCGGTTTGATGGTATATGTTGACGAACCGTTTGTTTTGACGCCGCTGACCGAAGATGTGTCGTTAATCGAAAATTTATTGCCGGAAATCGATCAGAATATTGTGCCGTCGGGCGGTGACAGATTGGATAGGGCGATTGATATGGCGGTCGGTCGTATGCAGAATGCCGGCTACGATAAAGGAAATCTGATTGTTATCACTGCCGATGTAACGTCTTATTTTGAGACGGCTCTGCAAAACGCGGAAAAAGCGTATCGGCAAGGATTTGAGGTTAATATCATTAAAGTCGGTACGCAAGAAAACGATAAGTTGAAGATGATAGCCGAAAAAGGCGGCGGTCTGTATTTGAATTATAATCAAAGCTATGAAACTCTCAGTCAAAAAATTAACGATATTTACAAAAAAGAGCTCAAAGAAAGCGAAAATATGCAGTCGGAATGGGAAGACGGCGGTTATTATTTGTTATGGTTACCGGCATTGTTGTTTTTATATTATTTTCGCAAAGGTATTGTTTTTGCGTTTATTTTATGTTCCCTGAGTTCACCTGTTTATGCCGGTTGGTTTTTGAATAATAATCAGGAAGGAATGCGTTATTTTAAGCAGGAACAATATGATGCGGCAGCACAAAAATTTGAGGACGCGCGTTGGCGCGGTGCGGCGGCATATAAAAACGGCGATTATGAAAAGGCATATCAGGATTTTGCCGCGGAAGATGATGCAACAGCCTTATATAATCAGGGAAATGCTTTGGCAAAATCGGGCAAAATTGATAAAGCAATCGAAAAATATGAGGAAGCTTTGGATAAACAACCGGATTTTGAAGATGCGGCATATAATTTGGAATATTTGAAACAGTTGCAGCAACAACAGCAAAGTTCGGAAAATCAGAAAAACGATAATAGTGATAAACGCGAAGATAATACACAGCAGGAGGACGGACCTAAAAAACAAGATACAAATCAAAATGCCGAAGGTGACGGCGAACAAGGTGATAACGAACAGCAACAAAACGAAGAGAATCCGGAAAATAACAGCCAAAACCAAAACAAACAACGCGGTCAGCAGGACGAAACCGAAGAAGATCGAGCACAACAAGGTAATCAACAAGATAAGAACGATAACGAAGATAAAGCCGAGTCGGAAAATCAGAAAGACGGTGAAGAACAAGATTCCCAAAATTCGCAGCAGAAGCAAGAACAAAATCAGCAATCTGACGAGCAGAATCAGCAAGAACAATCCGAACGAAATGTAAATTCCGAGCAAAATAAAAATTCGGAGCAGCAGTCCGAAAATAACTCTCAGCAACCACAGAATCAGTCCTCTGCGGAAGAAAACGGAACCGAAGATGAAACGCAAACCGAAGAAACACAAGCGCAAAGCGGAAATGAAGATGAACAATCCGACACGGAAGCCGAAAATGAAGCTGTCGAATTCGGGGATACCGAAGATAAAGATCGGGAAATGCGTCTGCGTATGCAGAAATTCCGTAATGTGCCCGAAGATACCGGCGGCTTGTTAAGAGCATTGATTGCCAAAGAATACAGCAAAAACAGATATAAAGATGAATGAGGTCGAATATGTTTAATAAGTTTTTATCAGTATTAACTTTTATGATGATATATTGTGCGATGGCAAATGCCGGTCAGCTTTCGGCAACGGCCGAGCCGAAGCAGGTTCGGTATGGAGATTTTGTGCGGTTGGACATATCATACGAGGGTGATGATGCCGGTACAATTCAGCCGGATTTCGGTGCTTTGCAAACGGACTTTTCCATTTATTCGACTTCAAGATCACTGCAATCAAGTTATACCAACGGAATCGGTCGGCAAAAACATTCTTGGATATTGTTGCTGAAACCTAAAAAAGAAGGAAATTTGCAAATTCCGGCCATTCAGGTCGGTAAGGAACAAACATCACCGCTTGAGGTAAAAGTTTATGCCGCCGGTCAACAGCCTATATCACAACCGCAAAACAATATAGCGCCAAACGGTTATGACACCGCACAAACGCAAAATCATTCTCAGACCAAACAAAACGGTAATTTTTGGGCGGAATTGAGTGTTTCGAACAAAAATCCTTATATTCAGCAGGCGGTTAATGCAACGTTATATGTTTATGATAATAAAGGTTTGGATTTTCAGCAAGAACCTGTTTTTGACGATACGGATAACTGGATTATTCAATCAACGGGCAATCCGATTGTTTCGACAAATCACGGCCAACGCGTTATTGCCTTCGGTTATGTGATGATTCCGCAAAAAAGCGGTAAGATAGCTGTTCCGCACGCTCAAATCAAGGGCAGCTATATCGATTCGACCAAAACACCGGTTACCAACTCAATAGATGGTTTGTTTAAGATGTTTGAGGTGAATTTTGATTTGAATAATTTATTTGCCGCTCCGACTCCGGTTTTGTTGGAAACAAAGCCGGTAGATGTCAATGTACGTCCCGTACCCGAAGATTACGGAAATGCTTGGTGGCTGCCGGCAACGGCTTTGCGGCTTAATGCACAATGGGCGGATAAACAACCGGTGTTTAAGGTCGGCGAGGCCGTAACACGGGAAATATCGCTGATTGCGGCAGGAGTCGGGGAAAACCGAATTCCGGAGTTGAAACTTAAAAACAATTCAATATGGAAACAATATCCGGAAAAACCTCAAGTCAGCACCACGTTGCATAATAATGAGTTGATTACGCAAGCTGTCACGCGCGTGGTTTATATTCCGCAAAAAGGCGGTGAGCAAAAAATTCCGGAAATAAAGCTCAGGTGGTACAATACCAAAACAAATCACATTGAAACCGCGGTTATTCCGGCGGAGACAATTTGGGTCGCAGGTGAAGTTGAATCGGCTTTGGTTTCGGAACAAAAACAGCTGACAACATCGCCGGTTTCCAATACAAATCTGCAAAAATACAAACAGCAAAGTTTTCCCGAATACGACAAAGCGGTTAATAAAAGCGTTAATAATTTGATGCAAAAAATAAAAACAGGTGCGCTGATTGTTATGGCGTTTATTGCCGGTTTACTGATAAGTTTTTTGATTTTCCGTCGATATACACCGAAAGAAAAGAATAACATTCAAAACGACAGCCTTAAACAAATTGAGCATAGCTTGGAGATTAAAGATTATCGCGGTTTGCGAGATGCTTTGCTGTTATGGTGCGAACAAAATTTTCCGACGGAGGAAATTAAAAATCTTGACGATTTATCCGCTTTTATTGATTCTGATGAATTCAGACAGCAAATGCAAATTCTTAATGATAATTTATACGCCGGCGGGCACAATGAGCTTGCGGCAAAGATAATTTGCGAGAGTTTGAAGAAAAAGCGTATCAAAGCAAAAAAGAAAATTAAACAACCGCTACCGGATTTATACAAATAACTTGCAAAACCGAAAAATATATGCTCTAATCAAACCGATATTGTAAAGATACGGAGTTTTTCTATGCCCTTTTTAAAAAGAACAATAATGTGGACATTATTTTTGGCGGCAATGTATTTCGGCGGAACCGCAGCTCAAAGCTCAAGCAACTTTTTACAGGGTATGGGTTTTGTTTCGATGGTGGTTGCCTGTGTTTGTTTATACATCATTTTCAAACTGATATGGGGGCCGCTCGGCACTTTTATGCGTATGGTGATTGTAGGCGGTGTTGTATTGTTTATGGCTTTTTCCATAGGTTTATTTAACGGTAACACAATACAATCGTTTTTAAACGGCAGTCCGCGGCCGATGAAAGTGCCGGAATTTTCTCCCGAAGAACAGCAAAAAAATATTGATGAACTCGGAATTGCGATGTTTGGCGGCAATACAGATGAGAATACTGCAGAACAAGCGACCATACCGGAGAATACCCAATCAACTGCTTCCGATGCGGGTGCCGCACAACCGACACATAAAGCCGGTAATCAGATGCCGATTCGGGTTTCACATAAAGCTTCCGGAAATTTTATGGATAAATTAAAATTCTGGTTCGGCAATAATCAGACAGATGAAAATATATCCAAAACACTTGATCCGATGAAGTATCCGGAGATGTACGGACATCCGAAAGTTTACAGCGGAAGTGTTTTGGTTTTAAACGGCATTAAAATTAAACTCTTCGGGATTGAAGCACCGGAACCGCGACAAACTTGTGAAAATAAATACGGAAATTCGTATGTATGCGGAAAAGAAGCGATTATCTGGATGCAGGATAAACTGAATAAAAAAGATGTCAGTTGTCGTATTTTAGGCAAAATTCAAAACGGTTGGACAACAGGTACCTGTTTTGCCGATAACGGAAAAACAGATGTTGCTGCGGCAATTGTCAATGCCGGATGGGCGGTAGCGTATACGGAGCATACGCAAATATATGTACCTTATGAGCAAGAGGCGGCCGCCGCACGGCGCGGTTTGTGGGCAGGTAGATTTTATAAGCCTTGGGATTGGCGGAAAATTCAAAACAGAAAAGGCGAAATAAAAATAAAACGATCTTCCGGAAATTCAAATTGGTTTAATTTTAAAGGATTATTTTAATGAAAAAAGTTTTTGTATCGTCATCTGAAGAAGATACGGCAAACATTGCACGGCAAATCGCACAGATTGCACAAATGGGCGATATTTTTGCTTTAAACGGTACACTTGGGGCGGGTAAAAGTGTTTTTGCACGGGCATTTGTGCAGAAACTGACAGATGCCAAAGAAGTGCCTAGCCCGACATTTACATTATTGCAAATGTATAAAGCACCGAAATTCGATATTTATCATTATGACTTGTATCGTCTTAAATATCCGCAGGAACTGTTTGAACTTAATGTCGATGAGGCATTTTATTCCGGTGTGTGTCTGGTGGAATGGCCCGAGAAAATGGGTATGCTGACGCCGCGGAATATATGGAACGTTGATTTTGAAATCAAAGATGACGGACGAGTTATCACAATATCTTCAGACGATACGGAAAAAATGAAGAGATTGGAAAATGTCGGATAATTGTTTGTTGCACGCCAGCTTGGTCGCCTTTGATGACTACGGGGTTTTGTTGCAAGGTAAAAGCGGTTACGGAAAATCGGATTTGGCATTAAGACTGATTGAAAATAAAGGTGCGGTTTTGGTGGCTGATGATGTCGTCTTTATGGAAAAAAAAGAGCAAAAGTTATCAGGAAAAGCACCGCAGAATATCGCGGGTAAACTGGAAATCAGAGGTGTCGGAATTGTTGATTATCCGTATAAAAAGGAGGTCGAGCCGGTATTGAATATCAACTTGGTAAATAGTGCCGATAAGGTTGAGCGAATGCCCAAAGAACGAACAACCTGCATTTTGGGACTTGAAATTCCGCAAATAGATTTGTATGCTAAAGAAAATTCCGCACCGGATAAAGTGGTGGCGGTGTTGCGTTGTATAAAAAAACAACAGAGAGAAAGAAGATTATAGATGCTGAGAAAAACTTTGGGAAATTTTTTGCAGACTTTAGGTAAAGCGCCGTTGGCGTTTATCATCAATCTGGGATATTTTACACAGTTTGTGGCAAAATCCGTATATAATTGTTTTATGCCGCCGTTTTATTTGAGATTGTTCGGTGCACAGTTTCTGAATATCGGTTTTTATTCATTGCCGGTTGTCGGGCTGACAACATTATTTGCCGGTATGGTGATTGCGATTCAGACGTATTCGGGTATTTCCGAATATGGGGCGGAAAGTGTTGTCGCCAGCGTGGTGTTGATTTCGGTAACGCGTGAGTTGGCCCCTGTTTTGTCGGCCCTGATGGTGGCCGGACGTATCGGTGCGGCAATGGCTGCGGAAATCGGTACAATGCGGGTAACCGAACAAATTGATGCTTTGGTGACACTTTCGGCTAATCCATTCAGATATTTGATTGCACCGCGGATATGGGCGGCAATTATTGTGATGCCGCTGTTGGTGCTTTTTGGCGATATTATCGGTATTTTCGGCGGATATCTGGTCGGAGTGTATAAACTCGATTTCAATCCGGCAAATTATATTACAAACACAATGGATTTTATGCAAGCAACGGATATCGTGATGGGTATGGTTAAGGCCGGTGTGTTCGGGTTTATTATTTCTGTTATGGGGTGCTATCACGGATATCGTTCAAAAGGCGGTGCGCAGGGTGTCGGCGAAGCAACAACAAACGCCGTTGTGACGGCATCGATTTTGATTTTGATTTCAAACTATTTGATTACGGAATTGTTTTTTGCAAGATAGGCGGTTGAGATATGACGGAAAATAAGATTGAAATCAGAAATTTATACAAAGCATTCGGCAAAAAACAGGTTTTGAACGGTGTTGATTTAGATGTCAAGAAAGGCGAATCGCTTGTGGTTATCGGCGGGTCCGGCACGGGTAAATCGGTGTTGATTAAATGTATTCAGGGACTGTTGCAACCGGATTCCGGTTCAATCAAAATTGATGGCATCGAAACAGTTGACGGCGGCGGAAATATCCACGAAAAAATGGGAATGTTATTTCAGGGCGCAGCTTTGTTTGACAGTTTGAGTGTGTGGGAAAATGTGGCGTTCGTATTGCTGCAAAAAGGTAAAATATCCAAAAAAGACGCAAAAAACGAGGCAATCAGAGTATTGCGACAGGTTGGTTTGGCTCCGGATGTGGCAGATTTGTCACCGGCAGAGCTTTCGGGCGGAATGCAAAAACGCGTCGGTTTGGCTCGGGCGATTATCACAAAACCGGAAATTATCTTTTTTGACGAGCCGACAACCGGATTGGACCCGATTATGGCTGATGTGATTAACGATTTGATTATCGAATCGGCACGCGGTCTGGGGGCTACAACATTGACAATTACGCACGATATGGCGTCGGCACGCAAAATTGCCGACAGAATTGCAATGCTGTATCAGGGTAAAATTATTTGGATCGGTACGGTTAAAGAGATGGAAAAATCCGATAATCCGTATTTGCATCAATTTATAACCGGCAGTGCGCAAGGACCGATACAGATGGAAGTGTAGGGAAACAATATGGCTAAAAATTCAACAATTTTTATATGTCAGAATTGCGGAGCGACTTATCACAAGTGGCAAGGAAAATGCGATACGTGCGGCGAATGGAATACAATTGTTGAAGAAGTAGCCAAAAATGACGGTTTCAGCAAAATTAACTCTAAAAAAGAAGGACGTATTATCGATTTTGTGCCGCTGAAAGGAACAATGCAGACTTACAGCCGTTTGCAAACCGGAATTGCCGAAATTGATCGTGTGACAGGCGGCGGCTTGGTTCCGGGATCGGTGATTTTGGTCGGCGGTGATCCGGGAATCGGCAAATCCACGCTTTTGTTGCAAGTTTGCGCCGGTTTGTCCGCAACAGAGGATAAATATGCCTGCTATTATATTTCGGGAGAAGAAGCAATCGACCAAGTGCGTATCAGAGCAAACCGTTTAGGATTGGCTGAAAGTCCGGTTAATCTGGCGAGTGCGACCGATGTACGCAATATTATTACAACACTTGAAAAAACAGAAGCTAAAGTTGTGATTATCGATTCAATTCAGACAATGTATCTTGATGAAGTAGAATCAACGCCGGGAAGCGTCGGACAAGTGCGAGCTTGTGCGTACGAATTGATTAAATTGGCCAAACGCAAAGGATTTGTGCTGTTTCTGGTCGGACACGTTACAAAGCAGGGCGAAATTGCCGGTCCGCGTGTGTTGGAACATATGGTGGATACCGTGCTGTATTTTGAAGGTGAGCGCGGACATCATTTCAGAATCTTGCGTGCGGTTAAAAATCGCTATGGTGCAACCGATGAAATCGGTGTGTTTGAAATGCAGGATAAAGGTCTGGTTGAGGTAGAAAATCCGTCCGCATTGTTTTTGGCCGAACGGCAGGGTAATATTTCCGGTTCGTGCGTATTTGCCGGTATTGAAGGCTCTCGTCCGCTTTTGGTGGAAATTCAGGCGCTGGTCAGTCCGAGCGGATATTCAACCCCGAAACGTGCCGTTGTCGGATGGGATTCTAATCGGTTGTCGATGATTCTTGCGGTGCTGGAAGCGCGGTGCGGTATAAACTTCAGCGCACACGATGTATATTTGAATATTGCCGGCGGACTGAAAATAAGTGAGCCGGCTGCCGATTTGGCGGTTGCAATGGCAGTGATTTCATCTTTGACCAAAAAACCGTTGCCGGCTGATATGGTCGTGTTCGGCGAAATCGGACTTTCGGGCGAAATACGCTCGGTTACTCAGGCAAATCTGCGCTTAAAAGAGGCACATAAACTCGGGTTTGTCAGTGCAATTATTCCGCCGGTTTACGGTAAGGATAAAAAAGAAAAAGGCTTGAAAAATTACGAACTTTCGTGTTATGAAATAGGGCATGTTCAACGCCTTATCAATTGGTTTAATTAGGAGCAAAAGCTATGGAACAACTCAATAATGTAGATGTTATCTTTTTAATTATTGCCGGTATTTCCGCATTGGTCGGAATTGCACGCGGTATGACAAAAGAAATTTTATCCATTATCGGCTGGGTGTTGGCGGCCGCCGCATTATTTTATTTGGTACCGCTTGTGACGCCGGTTATGGAACAATATGTTACATCAAAATGGTTGGCAAACATTGTTGCCGGTATGGTTATTTTATTGATTTTCTGCATTATTTGGATTTTAACGGTGGATAAACTTGCTTCAATGATTCGTTCCAGCAAATTAAGTGCGCTTGATCGTATGTTCGGCTTTGTATTCGGACTGGCACGCGGCGCACTGATTGTTATTTTGATTGCGTTACTGATTTCCACACTGATGCCGGAGGATTCTAAAAAAGGTGTGTTTGAAAAATCCGTATTGTTTAAACAGGCAAATGCGTGTGTTGAGCCGTTGAAAGAAGCGATTCCGCAAAGTTGGGTCGAGGCATTTAAGGCACAGAGCGAGCGCTTCGGTTTGGGTAAAAAGGCTGATGCGGATAAAGTTGAGGATACGGCCGAAACAACAGATGAGAATAAAGCCGAAATCGAAAAAGATAAAGCCAAAGATAAACCTAAGGAAACAGAAAAACAAACAGAAACGGAATCTGATGAAGCAACTAAGCCGGAATCGGAAAAACCAAGCCTGAAAGAAACATTAGATGCCATAAGCAATAATCGAGAGGTTCTGAAAAAAGGCAGTGAGGTTCTGTTTAATCAGTTGGCACAGCCGAAAACTTCCGAGGGCGGAGACGGTGAAAGCACGCTCGATGATTTGGTTTCCGATTTGGATAAATTGCTCGACGTATTAGACGACAGAGTGGTTGAAACGGAGTCGAAAGCACCGGAGAGCAAATAAAAAGAAGGTATATAAAAGAAAAACAAAAGCTGTCAGATAAAAATATCCGGCAGCTTTTGTTTTATCGGGCTAAACATAAACACGTTTTAACACCTTTACGGTATCAGACGATGTTGTGTTTTTGTTTCCACTCCTGATAACGCGGACGATAGTGGTCATCAAGCGAAGCTTTATCAAGGACAGAAATGCAATACTTTGAGACATTCGGCGTCATTGTATCATAATGCGCAAACAGACATTCTGCCAAACCGTTCATATAATGCTTGGTTTCAGCAATGTATTTGACGCCATCAAGGGTGCAACTTAAAGCTCGCCAACATTGTCTTCCGTAGAGAAAAGCATATTCACCGCGGTAGCATAAAAAGCGCTCGATTTCAATCATCTGCTCATTATCCTTGACAGTCTGAGATGCGGTTCGGATAGACCGGTTGCCTATATTCAGATAGGTTTTCTTAACGGTGTCGATACCTTCCGCATCGGCAAATTTTGCCCACGGACCGTGCAGAGCTTTATATTTAAGAGCATCGCCCAAGCCGAATGATTCACATTCTTCATCAGTGAAAAATTTGGCAGCAATCTTATGCAAGCCAAGTTTTACAATCAGATGCTTCCACTTGTCGTAGTAATAAATCTCTATCCAAGTTTTCAGCTCATCTACCGGATAGTTCTCATACTTAGAGACAATCTTCAGCAGGTCAAAAATTCGGTTCTGACCGTAGCCGTAAGCAACCATAGCATTCAGCACCTGCGGATAAAGTCCCCATCCGTCGGAAATCATCGCGTTAAGTTTGTCAGCATTGCCGGTAGCAATCAACATAAGTTCAAACTGAATTTCTGTTTCCGGTGTGTTCAGTTCCAATATTTTCGGTTTTTCCATAATAAAAAAATACCGTTGTCCTTTCAACGGAAATAAGTTAATAACTATGTAAAATAATTTGATTTATATTCACAAAATAAATGGATTTTAAAATATTGTCAAGTTTATTTGTATGCCGCGCGTTTCAGACGGTCATTTATAGCTAACCCCAAACCGTCAGTCGGAACAGGGGCCACGGCGATTTTGCCATATTCGGCACCGGTATCGGCAAGACGCAGATATGCAAATAAATTAGCGGCTGCTTCTTTTAAATTTCCCGTCGGGCTGAGATTTAAATCACCGTTATACGAGCCAAAGCCGATATAATATTCGTCTTTTTCTGGCAATGTAACGTTAATCCGTAAGGTATTGCGCGGTGCATAATGCCGTAACATTTGCCCCGGTGCGGTCGGTAGTGTCGGATTACCTTCGGAAAGCAAAACTTTTTCGCCTAAAAAATCTTCAATATCTTCTTTGGCGGTGCCGCCGGCACGAAGCATCACGATATTTTTTCCGGTTAAATCAATAATGGTGGACTCAACACCGACTTTGCAGGCACCGCCGTCTAGAATCATATCGATTTTATCGCCTAAACCGTCGGCAACGTGCTGTGCCGTAGTCGGGCTGACAGATTGATACTTATTGGCGGAAGGAGCTACAATCGGTACGCCGCTTCTGCGGATTAAATCAAGCGCAATCTGATGATTCGGCATACGGACGGTGAGGGTACGCAAACCCGAACACGCCAAATCGATACTCGGATTTTCTTCAATACGATTTAACACAAAAGTCAAAGGTCCCGGCCAAAAACGTTTTGCCAATGCAAACACGCGCTCATCTGTTGCCGCATATTCTTTGAGAAAATCAATGTCGGCAATATGCGAAATAAGCGGGTCAAAATGCGGGCGTTGTTTGGCGGCAAAAATCGAGGCAACCGCATCGGCGTTATAAACATTTGCGCCTAAACCGTAAACCGTTTCCGTCGGAAACGCAACCAAGCCGCCGTTTTGAATAACAGCAGCTGCTTTTTGCATATTTTCAGATGTATGTGTATAAATATTGTTCATTATTAAAAAGCCATAATATTACTCAGCGCAAAGTCGCGTTCTTCTTCGGTATAAGTGCTTAATGTTTCAAAATCATTTCGGTCAATAATCTGGTATTGCTTTAACAAATAATTGTAACAAAGTAAATCAAAATCGTTATAACCGAGCAGAATGGTATTTTCCGGTTTCTGCATCTGCTCGTTTTTATCAATGATGTCCAAATCATCATCAACTGTGGCGCCAAACAAATACGAGCCGTCATATTTCATTCCGTTATAATGTTTCAAAAAATCGACATACGATGTCGGAATAAAATCCATTCCCATATTATGCAGAATTTTTTGCGCAATAATAATCGCTTCGGGTTCTAACGGTTCACCTTGCGTAAATTTTTTATTTTTTAAATCATTCAGAAAGTTTGTCATCGTTCATTATCCGGTTTATGAGGCGGAACAATCGGCGACTTGTTCCTTTTTTTCTGTTTGCTGTTTTGTTTGGGAGTGTTTGTGTTTTGATTGAACCACTTTTCAAACATTTTAATATCTTCTGCCGAAATATTAACCTTAAATTGCGTCAGTTCCTGCAAGTTTTTGTATTCTTTATTTAAGTCTGTCTTTGAATATTCGATATTGTATCGGTCTGCAATTTTTTGAATATTGTTCAACCGCTCATACTGCATTTCATAATAGTTGACGACATTTTCCTTATCTTGTTTGGCACGACGGCGAGCCGACAGAGTATTTTCCAAATTGTAGAAAAACATATCTCGGGTAGCATCAAAACCATCAATCATACACATTTCCGAACTAGTGCTGTTGATACGTGAAAAATAGCGCTCATTATTTTGATTGACCGGAATAATATGGTCAAAACCGTGATAATATGCTCGATGAATTTCTTTTTCCACCAACAACAGATTACCGTTATAATTTACCTTTGCCAAATAATCATCACTGTGTGCAAATTTTACGGCATTTTTATGATGTACTTCAAAACGCGGCAAATCTTCTTTGGTTAACGGTATTCCGTTTTCGTCACGAGCAAGTAAAAGACTTTCTTGTCGATTGTCGAAAATCTCGTTCATAAGTGTTTCAGGAATCTGGTCGCCGACTTTATATGCGGAAACATCATAATGATGTGATTTCAAATCGTCTAAAACGCGCTGTGTGCAGTGTGTTTCCGTAATGACCACGCGGTCGACGTCACACAAACCGTATTGTTTCATCATTCTGCATAAAGATTTGACTTTGCGTTCGTCAATACCGCGGCTGATCAGATGCTTTTCCAAATCTTTGCCGCAATGACGCATAAAGCTTATAACAAATTTATTTTTATAACCGAGCGGTAAAAAACGTGCTTTCATCGAATCCGGTTTTTTGGCATACATCGCGTGTATAACGTCACAAAAGTCATTAACAGACATTACTTTCAACGCATCGGGATTGATGCCCTGTGTATACAGATATCGCCGAACATTCGGTGCAATAGAGCGGAAACTTTCAAATTGGTTAAAAACACGCCACATCGGCGATTCTTTAAGATTATAATCTCTTAAGCGGAATTTTCCTTTATTTTCCGGCTTGTTGAAAAATTTATAATACGAGCTCAATTCGTGTTCGCGGCGCACATCAATGGTACCGTAACATTCCATTCTGACCAGCTTTTTTTCATCATCGGCAATCGGATAATAAGCATTGCCTTCTTCATAATAAGAACCGGTCATCCAATGGATTTGTTCCAATTCATCGTACACCAAATCCAACATCTGCTGTTTGATGCTGCGCGGCGAAATAACGATGTTTCCGGCAGATATACTTCGAAACAACTCAATCATCGCAATTTGCCGTGAATATTCAAGTTCTTTAAAATTATCGTAAAAATCATACGGAGAACTCATCACTGCGAGCAAATCTTTGTTCTTTTCCCAAAAAGCAGAAGACAGCACAGATTCTTCCGGTACATAAACGGAATGTTTCTCGGCGTATGATGATTTTTTGCGACTCATTTTATCTCCGTCAATATGGATTTTTTAGCTTTTGTCTAAACAATATCAAAAAAATATTTAAAAGTCCATACTTTTTTAACGAAATAGAGCGATTATTGTTAAAAGTGTAGTTTTAATAACAAGGAGTAAATATATGGAATTTACAATCGGACGGAATATTGCCGCAAAAACGGATAAAATTATTGTTGCATCTAAAACAGCGGATATTTTAAAAGTTCTGAATAAAGATGAAGAATGTCTTATCGGGGCAATCAGAAAACAAACCGAAGAAGATAAAATTCAAGAATATAATTTGGGTGATTATACGGTATTTGTTGCTGTGGCGCGTTTAAGAAATAATGTGGCGTGGCAAAACTTCGGCGGTGCCGTATGGAACAAAATCAAAAAATGTCGGGCGGTTAAGGCGGCTTTGCTCGATGTTGAGACCGATGATATTTATAACTTTGCTTTGGGTGCGGAGTTGGCTTCGTATCGATTTGATAAATATTTTACGAAAAAACCGGATTCTTTTTATCCGAAACTGGAAAAAATCGTTTTTACAAACAGCGGTCTGAAAAATTTTGACGGATATAAGCCGCTTGCAAGTTTGGCAAATGCCGTGCGTTATGCGCGTGATTTGATAAATGAACCGGCAAATGAGTTGACTCCGGAGATTATGGCAGCGGATATCAAACGTTTGGAATATCTCGGATTGGAAGTTCGGATTATTGAAGAAGCAGAAATGAAAGAACGCGGATTTAACTTGGCTTTGGCTGTGGCTCAAGGTTCGGTAAATCGCCCGCGAATCGTCGTTGTACAATGGCGCGGTAAGCCGGAAGAAGACGGATTTTCCGTCGGTTTGGTCGGCAAGGGTGTTACCTTTGACAGCGGCGGTATTTCGATTAAGCCGGCGGCAAATATGGGCGATATGAAACAAGATATGGCCGGTGCAGCGGCAATGGTCGCAACAATGAAATCTTTGGCGTTGCAAAAGGCAAAACGCAATGTGGTCGCTGTTGTCGGATTGGTGGAAAATATGCCGTCGGGTACGGCTTATCGTCCCGGAGATGTGATTAAATCTATGTCCGGACAAACCGTCGAAATAGTCAATACAGATGCCGAAGGACGGTTGGTACTGGCAGATTGTCTGACCTTTATTCAACAAGAGTTTAAACCGAAATACGTTTTGGATATGGCAACTTTGACCGGTGCAATTGTAATCGCTCTCGGACATACTTTTGCCGGTATTTTTTCCAATGACGGCAATTTAACAAGACAGCTTTATGCCGCCGGTCAGACTTGCGGTGAAAGAGTATGGAATATGCCGATGGATAAAGAATTTGATAAACTGATTGATTCTGTAATTGCCGATATGAAAAATTGCGGACCGCGTGTTGCCGGCTCGGCGACGGCAGCGTGTTTCCTGCAACGTTTTGTTCAAAAAGGTACTCTGTGGGCGCATATAGATATTGCCGGTATGGATTTGAGTGAAGGAACCAATGTGCTTTATCCGAAAGGTGCAAGCGGTTTCGGGGTACGGCTTTTAAACACATTATTAAACGGTGATTTGAAATAATAGATTGTTTGATTTTTTGAAAGCATTAAAAGTCCGATATAATTTATCGGACTTTTTTGTCAAAAAAAGTTTGACATTTTCGTAAACTGTGATAATCTTTTGTTATTCAAGAGATTATTCACATAGCTATTAACTTAAATTCTATACAATTATGGAGAATCAGAAACATACGAATCTGATATGGCCGGTACAAGAACCGTTTAAAATCGCATATCGCGATCCGCTGACCGGATTTTTGAGTTTGCTGCCCTATATTGATTTGCAATGGAAGATTAAAATTTGGGGTATCGCAATCGGGCAAATGGTGTTTAAGCTGACACACGAGGCCGGAACGGATTGGAATACGGCGATGACATATACCGATTTGTGCCGCGGTGCCGTACCGTCAACTTCGGACTTGGATATTGCGTTTGCACACAAAAGCGGATTTGATGAACTCATTACGTTTCTCAAATCCAAAAATGTAGCAGCGGAAACGTGGAACGGCGGTTGGTATTGGAGCAACGAAGACACCGGCGATGAGGCAACCGTTGTTGATATGGCTGACGGCAAAGCCGAGTTAATACAAAAGCGTATCAAAAACGGCTATGTCCGTTTGGTCAGCCGCCGAATTGCGTCTGACAAACATTTAACCGTACGATACCCGTTGGTGTATCTTGACGAAGGGTTGTTTAAGGTTTCTTATGATTTGGACTTGTCTAAAAAAGATCAAATCTGGGGAATACAACTCGGCAAAAAATATTTTTGTCTGCGTCAGGAACCGGAAGCACAAACGTGGTATCAGGCCGTTGAAAAAGCACAGAAAATGTCTACCGATTTGGTGCGGATTTGTCTGCCTAAAAAGGAGATGTTTGAAGAGCTGATAAAATATCGAGATTCGGCCAACGATGCGTTGATGAAACTGCAGGCATACGGTATTGAAACAGATTTATGGGAAGATAAGTCGTGGAAATATCTGACAAGTTCGGAATATCTGGACCATTATGTCACTTGGTGGCACGAGATGATTCCCAAAGATAAACCGGAGCCGTGCCGTTTTATCGGCGAAAACCGTAAACACGGTACAATTTTAATCTGATGAGAGAATCCTGAAGAAGCAAAAAGTTCTTCAGGATTTTCTTTATTTGGAATCAAATAATATATTAAAAAACCGGTCGACAGATATATTTCTGCGGTTGACATTCAACATTGAAGATATATATTCGGGCAGCCCCGAAATTATATTCTTTGGTTGTATAATAATTGAAATAACGACAATCCGAAATATATTTTGGTTGTTCCTGATATAACGATGATGTTTTTTGAGCAATCAAATTCTAAGTCGATATGTAGGAATCGGCACAGTGAGCATCATAACAGATTAAATAATAATCATCGGATTATTTTACCGGATATGCTGCGTGTCAGGTCTTTTTGTGGTTTTGATAGAGTGCCTGCGGATTATTTTCCGTCATTTGATATCAACATAAAAAGACGCCGGAAGAGGGTTTGTGAGTTAAACTCTCTTCTTTTTTGTTTTGTATAACAGTATAAAAAAAGTTTTCTTTTCCGTAAATTGTCGTATGATATCAACAGGCATAAACAGATGGAGAAAGAAATGCATCGATTTGTAATCAATACGGTAATTGTTGCGGCTGTATCGCTTTGTGTGTCAATAGGATATGCCGCCGAAGCAGATAATACCGTTGATAATGAAATCTTGAATTTTGAAGAGACGGCCGAAACTTCACAAGCGTCGGACGAATCATCAAATAAGCCGGCAGTAGGGATTGAAACGGCATCAAAGCTTACGGTTTATGATGCAAACGGTAACGTTATCGGCAGTGCCGAAAGCTCAGGTAAGGTATTGGATTTGGGCGGAAATGTTATCGGTCAGGTGGATGAAAACAATAATGTACGTGATGTTAACGGCAATATTATCGGTTCGGTTAAAGAAGAACCTGCAACCGCTGATATCAGTCTGGAAAAAGATGAAAACACCGTTGAAGAATCGGAAGAAACCGTTGATGAAGAGGTTCTTGTCTTAGATGTTTTTCCGCCCGAATTTATGGCATCTCTGCGAATCTGCCGTAAAGACAGTGAAGCCAACGGTCAGCGTGTGTTTGAGATTAAGGGTATGCGCGGGGATAAGTGTCATCTGACGTACGGTAATTATATTTTGAATGTACCGACAAATGTCTTGAACAATATTCACAGCTTTGATGATTTGCAATTATTGTTGCGCAATAAAGATATGGCTCGTTACAGATACTTGCCGGAATATACGTATGAAGGTTTGATTTATGCTCTGAATGCTTGTGCACATAAAGAAAAATATTATGGTGTCGAAATAGAAGAAGAACGCGTCGATGCAGTTGTTACACGCGGTTTGAGTGCTGAATATACAGATGAAACTTGCGAGATATATTTGCAAAACGAATTGGAACTTGATGAAAATTTACTGGATTACGGCGTAACCTGTCGGTTGAATCAGGAAGCCATTGACGAGTTGGAGCCGTATTTTACGGATATTATTGCTAAATACAATAATGTAGAGACAACTGAATTGCATAAACATAAAGAAATAAGAGATGCCGATATTGCCTTGATGTATTATTTACAGCAAAACAATTATTGTAATAAAAACAATAAATTAAAAGATTAAATTAAAGGAGAATACAATGGAATTTTACAAATGTAAACACTGCGGGAATTTGGTATTGATGATGCATAAATCAGGAGTACCGATGATTTGTTGCGGTCAAGAAATGGAACTGCTGACGGAAAATACCACCGACGGTGCCGTCGAAAAACACGTTCCGGTTGTTGCAGCAGAAAACAATACAGTGCATATCAATGTCGGCAGTGTGGCACATCCGATGATTGAAGCGCATTATATTCAATGGATTGCACTCGAAACCACGGACGGCACACAAATTAAATATCTGCAACCGAATGAGGAACCGAAAGCGGATTTTCTTTTGACAGAAAACGAACAGATGCTTAAAGTATATGAATATTGCAATTTACACGGTTTATGGTCCGCAACGTTATAAAATTTGCATAAAATGACTGTAATACCGGCAAAACTTTTGCTTAATTGGTACGCTTGCAACGGACGTGATTTGCCGTGGCGCGTTAAAGGCGGTGCACACCCGAATCCATATATTGTTTTTGTATCGGAAATGATGTTGCAGCAAACAACAGTTAAAACGGTTATTCCGTATTTTGAGCGGTTTATGGCACGTTTTCCGACCGTTAAAGATTTGGCGCAGGCAACGGAAGATGAGGTGTTTCAATATTGGCAAGGGTTGGGATATTATACGCGCGCCCGCTCTTTATTGTATACCGCGCGGAAGGTGATTGAAAAATACAACGGTTATTTTCCGCAAAACATTAAAGAAATTGCCGCTTTAAAAGGATTTGGTCCGTACAGTGCTGCAAGTTTTGCGGCGCTTGCGTATAATCTGCCGACAACGGTTATTGACGGAAATGTGCAGCGCATTATGTGCCGTATGTATCGTTTGACGGCGCCTCTCGAACAAATACAATCGCAAATACGTGCTTACGCCGAAGTGTTGATCGATAAACAAAATGCCGCGGATTATGCGTCGGCAATTATGGATTTGGGCGCAATGATTTGTACTCCGAAAAAGCCGCAATGCCCGCTTTGTCCGTGGCAAAAAATATGTTTATGCGCCAATGCGGCCGATGTTGAACAAATACCGCAAAAATCAAAGCCCGTAAAACGGGAAGTCAGCGGCAAAGTTTATATTATCGCCAATAAAAAAGGCGAGGTTTATATTCGCAAACGTATCGAAAAGGGTTTATTGCACGGGCTGTATGAGTTTTTATGGACAGAGCAGGGAGATTTAATCAAATCTGCGACAGACAGCGGATTGAGTGTATCACATATATTTACGCATATCAAAATGATGCTTGAGATTATGACGGTGCAAATTGACACTTACGACGGCGACGGAATATTTGTTAAACCTGAGGAGTTGGATATTTATCCGATGTCCACACTGATGCGAAAAGTACGGATGAAGGCATTAAAAAAGTAAAACCGCCGACCTGATACAGCCGACGGTTTTGACTTTTATTTATCGTTCAAGCGGTTGAATTTCCTGATGCTTCCAAATAACGGTTTATCGTTGAATATCCATTGTTTCAAGCGAATAATTCCGTATCCGATATATTGCCCGATAATACAGAGTGCAACAATTGCTTTTGCTATCGACCACACCAGAACAATACCGTAAAGCGTTTGAGCGAAAGTCCACCAAAATGTGTGCGGAATACTCTGAAGATTGAACGCCGCCACCAAGGAACCGACCGTGGTCAAAATCCAAGCGCAAACCCATATAAAACGCACAAAGCTTTGCTGTTCGTTGTCACCATAGGTTAAACGAGTCAGCCAAAACTGACGCGGATATTCCTCATACCAACTCGGTATAAATGCACAGAGGAAACATATAATTCCTCCGACCATTAACAAAATGCCTAAAAAATAAGCACTGGCAAAAAATTCTATCATATTCAAAAAATATTTGTGAGTGTTCAGAATTCTGCAGACTTCCACTGATAGTTGCGATACCACGCTGTGGCTGTGTCAAGATACTGACGGCACTTATCAAGCGAAAGGTGAGTTTGTTCATCTTCCAAACCCTTTTGGGCATCAATATAGACATTGCCGAGCGTTGGGGAATTCTCAACGGCCTTTGCTATTTTGCCAAGCTCCGTTTCCACATTGTCGGGGGAGATACCGCCGGCATAGCCCTGCAGAATATCGGTAAATACGGGAGCTTGTCGCGAATCCGGTGCAATTCCGGCTCCGAAAGACGAATCAAACAGGCAGTCAAAATGCAAGCCTTTGAGGTAGAGCTGACGAATCAGGCGCGCATTACTCTCATTGTATGAGAGAATGAACCGGCGCTTGATACGGTTCTGAAGAGCAAGCACTGTATCATCGCAATCTTCGCGTACGGCATCACGACCGAGCTTAAAGTTGAGCTGCAGCCGCTTAAACAACGGTAAACCGTAGATGTCGCGTAACCGAAGCAAATTTTGCAATTCAGGCACAACAACCCCCCTGCACAATTCTTCGACCCACGCACGATTAACGTGAAGGGCGGCGTTGACGGCAACGTTGTTTTCGTTTAAGTACGCAGCTAATTCACGCACCCATTCCAACCGTGCACCACCTTTCGGTGATTGCTTTTCTGAAACCTGCACAGCAATCTCACCGAGAGGAAACTCCTGCATCAGTGCAACCAGTTTCTCAATGTCGGTAAACTCATTTGTCCCCGAACAAGTGATAAATACTAAATTCATAGGAAAAAAAATTTGATGAAACAATAATTGAAAATTTGGATTGATTATATTCTTTTTGTATAAATAGTCAAGAATATTTATTAAACAAACGGCCGCTTCATCAAAGTGAAACGACCGTTCGATTATTATTTGCGCTGATACAAAGAGTTATTCGGTTGCTTCTTCCGCCTGCGGAAAACTGCCGTACAGTATCGGAAATGCTTCTGCCAAAGCCAAATGTGCCTGAATTTCAAATTTATCGCTCGAAATATTGAGAAGTTTTCGGACAAGCTCTCTTTCTTTCATATTCTCGTCTTCATCTTCCGCGGAATCATCAATCTGTCGAAGAATAGCGTCAAGTCGGCGACATTTGCGGTTCAGATTATGAATCTTTCGGCGCAAATCGTTTTGTTTTTGCTTTAAGGCTTTCTTGCTTTTGTTTTTTTCGGACGGTAAATCGGGCAAAAATTTTTGCAAGCATTTTTCAAGCAGAATCTTTTCTTCTGACGATATGGGAAGTCCCATCTGATGCCACATCAGAAATTCTTTCATAACTGTAACCGGTGAAATGAGGTCTTCAAAAGAGCAATAATACCGGTCATACATCAATTCACCGTTGTGTTCTTTATAGACCGTTTCTTCATCGAGTAACGTGCGCAGCGTACAATAGATACGGTTATAAAACTCATCAAAAAAGTCTCTGTCACCGGATTCGAATTCTTCTTGACGAAACAAAATCCGAATCAATTGTTTGCGTGTCGCCATCGGAATGGCATCAAAATTTGTCTGTACCCAATCATAGCGATAATGAAAGTGGCCGGTTTCGGTTTGTAGGCTCACCCAATGGGAAGAACAACTGTTATAAAACAGTGATATCACATCCCCAAAAAAGAAAGTCTGTGTTTCAAGACCGTGCTCAATAATGCTTAAATCATACTTTGTTTTTTTCATAAGCGCTTGTATTTTAATAATAGATATAGAATAACTGTCTTCATAATTTTTTTGTATGGTAATATTATACGGAAATATTTAAAATTCAACAGTTTTTTAACAACGGCAAAAATATATTGAGTCGGCACGATATATGTGCTATATGCGATTAAAATAAACAACATAAGAGATTGAAATGAAAAAAGAAAACTTTTCAAGCAATTGGGGATTTATATTGACGGCAGCGGGGTCTGCCATCGGTTTGGGAAATATCTGGCGGTTTCCGTATTTATGCGGGCAATACGGCGGTTTGAGCTTTATTCTGGTTTATTTGCTGATTTTACTGCTGATATGCAATCCGCTGATGGTTGCTGAAATATCCATTGGCCGTACAGCCAAGAGCAATTGTGTTGATTCGTATAAAATAATCGGTGAACAGGTCGATATGAAACATCTCGGCTTATGGTCTTTTTTCGGCGTAGCGAATATCAAGATTTTCGGGCGCGATTTATTTACGCTTGCCGATTGGCTTGCCTCAACCTATACGGCCACCATTGTTTCTCTGACAATGGCATTGTTTGTCGGATATAAGGCGATGAAGCCGATTATTCATAACATTCGGCGCAGTGCACACGTCTCAAACGGATTTACACGTTATTTTCTGATAACATTGCGCTACATTGCACCGCTCGGACTGATTTTACTGCTTATAATGGCGGTATTGAATTAAAGATATTACGCTTGACAAAACACAGCGAATATGATAAGAACAAGACGAAAATGTCTTACTTATATATTCCATTATGTTATGAAACAAATTGATTTCAAATCTCACGATTGGGAAAACGCACGGATTGTGCTTGATTTCTTCAAACAACCGACAACGTGTTTCGATTCCGGCGGTTTGCTGAAAGTTCAACCAAAGTATGTGGTGGCAATCGACGACGATATGATATCGGCGTTTTATGCGGCCACAATTATGAAGTATGCCAAACGGCAATTCGGTAAATATCCGAAACTTTTGTGTGTCGGCGGTATCGGTATGCTTTCAAAGTATATGAACCGCTTGGATGACGGTACGGTTTTGAGTGAAGGTATGAAGTTGCGTATGACGGCAATGAAACTGGGGGATTTTCCGGTCTCAGTGTTGGACGGCGGCAATAATACCGGTGCCAATCTCAAAGAAATTATTGACTATTTGGCAGCACGTCACGATGAGGCCGAACCGATTGTTTTTTGCCCGACGCAACGTTTGAGTAAACGTCTGGAACGAACAATCGCGTATACGATAAAACAATTTCCGGGAACTCAGTCGCTCAACGCCTACTATTATGTGCCTGATGAAAGTATTGCGGATATGTGTCAGCTTTATAACGGCAAGGCTCTTGCCGGCGGTTTACCTTTGCTTTCGGAAGCAGCTGCCGTTTATGACCGAGTCGGTACCGAGAAGTATGTCGGCAAATATATGGCGCAATTTGACGGTATGATTCCCAAAGAAGTGCATATCGCCGGTCAGCAGCTGATGCAGAAATATCCGATACGGGTATCTCGCACACCTCTGAAGGCGCCGGTGCAGTTTCTGAAAATGTATTTCGGCGTGCTGAAATACCAAAAAGACATCGCTCAGGATTTAGAGCAGATGGTCTTACTTTGGAAACAGCAAGTCTAGCATAAAAAAACAAAAAATCCCTTTGACCGAGAATATTCAGGCAAGGGGATTTTTTGTTTCTATACATTTCAGATAAAACATATAGAATATTTTCGTCAGCGTTTAAGTGCTCTGACCTGCTTTAAGTTGGAAACAAACATTTTCCGTTGTTGCGGTGAGGCGTGATTATAGGCGCTGTGTCGACCGAGAGGTTTACCGCGTGCGGCGGCCAGATTTTGTGCAATTTCCTTGACACCGAGTCCGTTTTGACCGGCAGTTGCCACAGCCGTCTCAATATCTTTTTGCTGTTGTGCAGAAATTGTTTGTTTTGCGCTTAAAATAACATCAATCGGTGAGCCCAAACCGTAAGCCTTATACATTAAATGTGTGTAAACAAGTTGTTCACTGAGGGTATTTTCCGGCATTTTAAATATATTTTTATCGGCTTGGAGTACAATTTCAGATGCCAATTTATGTGGATTCAGATTCAATGAACCGGCAATTATTTCGTTTTTTGTATTATAAAAATTTTGCCAGATTTTCTGTTCGTGTATCAACGGAGTCTTTTGTTTGGCAACCTGAAGTATTTTAACGGTGTCTGTTTCGGCTTTTTTCTTCGGTGTTATTTTGATGCCCGCAGAGTTTACCTTTTGGTTGGTCTGACCTTTGTCTGATTTAAAACCGAATAAGGTTGCGACCGCCAAAAGCAAGGTCAAGCCTGCCGCTTTTGCCGCATAGCGCAGATTATGATTGTTGTGCACGGAGATACGTTTGCGAGGCGAAACGGTGTCGGTTGGAGCCTGTTTCGATTTCTTACGGAATGTTGCCAATATGCCCGAAAAACGATTTTGGGATTTTGATTCTTCAAAATTTTCAATCGGAGTCGATTTAATACTCTTTATCGCTTGCATTGCCGCACTTTCTTCATACGAATCACCCAGAACCTCAAGATATTTCAGAGCAACCGGAACTTCATTCCGATGCAAACGGATATTGCCGTGCATAAAATTTTCGGCATAAGATTCGGCTTCTTTTTCCAATTGTAATTGATGTGTATATTCACTTTCTTTATGAAACCAACCGCGAGACAGATTTTTGCCGAGTTTTTTGTAGGTTTCGATTCTTTTTTGCATTTGAGCCGCAGTCAAATTTTCAGGTTTCTTCGGGTTAATTTTAAACAATCTTTGCCAGAAATTACGTTGTCTGTCGGTTAAATATTGTTCTATATCAAAAGAACTTTCCGCTTGTAATTTTTGTAATAAGTTCTTACGTGCCGCAAATCCGAATGTATCAATATATTCGGCAAAAATTTTTTTATCACCGTCACGTACGGCAATTTTATCTTGCGCATATCCGTTTAAAATATCATATGCTTTCTCGGCAATTTTTTCGCTTTCGGTGTAGCGTTTCACCGTAATATTTTTAGCCTTTAAGCGACGATATGTATAAATATCTCCCTTTAATTTGCTCTTTGTAATATAATATGCCATTTTTTCCCTTTCATCTTTTTATTTATGTTATCCGATATTGCGTGCAAACAGTATCCGACAATTTTATTGCCGCTTTAATTCCGTTATTTTCGTGTTGAATGATTTTATAAAAATTCAGGCGTAAAACAATGCCACACAATTCAGATAATGCGTATAAAATTCAATACTCTCGTGAGATAGGAATATATACAAAATTTTCAATATGTCAATTGTTTTATGACAAAATTAACCGTATACACGTTGTTTTATACGGTTACGCAAAAGGGTGCGATGCATAGTGCGTTGATTTTGACGATTTTTATCAAAATCTTGTCGTTCTTCCCGTGTGTTGGACTGCTTTTGCATTTGCAACCGTTGTTGCTGTTGTTTTTGTGTACGTTCTTCTTCTCGTTGACGTTGTTGCAAACGAAGGCGTTCGTCTTCACGCTGATGTTCTTTTGTCTGTTCGGCAATCTTAATATTCTCACCGTCATCTTTCATTTCATTGATACGGGCGTTTATATTATTTAATAAAAAACTTGCGTGTCGCGATGCCATCTGTTTTCTCCTTTATGTCTAATAATAACATATTTTTGCACTGTATGCAAATGATATTTGCGGTAATTGTTGATTTTTTTTTCAACACCTTTTATACTGACTTTCATAATAATTATTTACAAGGAGAAAAGTAATGGAAAATAATGTGTGGTTATGGATTGTTGCGATTGTGGTCGTTTTAGCGTATATATTATATGCCCGTTTAATCACAACACGCAATAAAGTTCAGGAATCTATGTCTGATGTTGATGTTCAGCTTAAAAAGAGATATGATTTGATTCCGAATATGCTGAATATGGCGGCAAAATTTATGGAACACGAAAAAACTTTGATGACGGAATTGGCCGATTTACGCACCCGTGCGATGCAAAATACTTTTGTCGGTTCGCCGAAAGAAAAAATGGAACTTGAAAATTTGCTTAATCAAAAACTTCAGGATTTCAAAATTTCACTTGAAAACTATCCGGATTTGAAGTCAAATCAGACAATGATGACGGCAATGCAAAGTATGAATGAGGTTGAAGAGCATATTGCGGCCGCAAGACGCTTTTATAATGCAAATGTTAACGAACTCAAAAATCAGGTTGATATATTTCCGAGCAGTTTGGTTGCACATTTGTTGAGTATTTCTTATGAAAATTTTCCGTTTTTCCAAGCAACGGAAGCTGAAAAACAACCGATTAACAGTCAGGATTATTTTAAATAAAAGGACAGTGTTGTGGCAGATTATATAGAATTTGTATCCGAAGTGGAAGACAGCGAAGAAACGCTGTTTGAAAAGTACTTCAATGAAACCGTTGTTCCGTTGGTGGAAGATGAAAATACCGTAAAAGAAACATATCGCAGCCGATTTTGGGGTTATTTATGGTCTGCCTGTTTTTTGCTCGGCGCAAATACATTGATTGTTTTTTTCAGATATTTAATGTATCATTATCCGGTAAATTACGGACAATTATTCCTTGTGGTTATGATTGCCGCCGGAGTTGTCTTATTTCCGATTTATCAATATTATCGGCGTCCGAAAACGAATTTGTTTGAAGTATTTTTGAATTTTTACGGAAATTGGAAACATTTGAAAAACCACGAAGTTAAGTTGGTCCATTCTCCGATTATTCCGCCGCACGAAACAGTCAGTGCGACGCATAATATTGTTGCCGATTATGATAAAGCACAAATAGAAATGCGTGATACGGTATATCAATCAACGGTGCAATTCCGAAAATGGAAATTCAAACGAACCGTTTCTGCCGGTGTCATTGTTTATATAAAATTCGACAAACCGTTTGCAAATAAGATTTATCTGTTTGATAAAAGCGGATTTTATCGCAAAAGTAAGTATCCCGATTTAAACAATGTTACGGAAAATATCCATATTCCGGCGGCTAATTATTTTCATATTTTCGCACAAGATGAAGAGTATGCCAAAGATATGATGCCATCGGTATTTTTTGAGCGTATTTTGGATTTGAAAGAAGCCTTCAGAGCAAAACATCTGTATATTCAAATTGAAGAAGATTTTATGCGTATGTATCTGGAAGGTGCGCAATTGTATTTTGAAGACAACAGTTTATGGCATAAATCGGTCGATAAAGACAAATTCGCCGTTCTTAATCAGGAAATGTCTCAAACTTTGGATATTGTTCAGCTCGTACAGGCAATGAAAGAGCAAATATGACAAATTTAACCCATACGTCGGAATATATTGAATTAAAACATCGGTTTGATTTATATTATGCCGAAAAATTAAGTCCGATTCTGGAACAAAACGATAAAGTTCGAAAGCGGTATTTACTGAGTTTTATTTTATTGTTTTGTATGTCGGTATTGTTTTATCCGTATTTGCTGTATCAACTTTATCTCGGAGTGGTGCCGAAAGAATATATCGGTCTTATATTATGCGCATCGGCCGCGGTTGTGATGCTGACTTGCGGACCGGTTTATGTTTATAAAAAGAAAGTCAAACCGCAAATAATGCCTGATTTTGCAAATTTTTTCGGAACTTTTTCGTATATTTTTGAAGGAAAAATCGATGACGCTGTGTTGCAAACATCGGATTTGTTCGCAAAATATGACAGAAGCCTCGGAGATGATTATTTTACGGGGGTTTATGACGGCGTCGGCATCAGTATCGGCGAAGAAAAATTGTTGACGGTGCGGTATGATTCGCAAAATAAAGAATTTACCCGAAAAGTGTTTGGCGGAATCTGTATTTTGTTTGAAATGAACAAAAATTTTAAAGGCCGGACCGTGGTGCTTAAAGATAAAGGAACAATCGGCAATGCTTTTACAAAAATTCAAGGCTTGCAAACCGTGCGACTTGAAGACAGTTTGTTTGAAAAATATTTTGAAGTTTATTCCGATGACCAGATAGAAGCTCGGTATTTGCTGACAACGGCGTTTATGGAAAGAATGTTGAAACTGCGCGATTTGTATGACGGCAATTCCATTCAGTTCTGCTTTTATCGCAACAAGTTGCTGTTGGCGATTCCGACACGGCAAGATATGTTTGAAGCAAATTCTTTTTTCCGTTCCAATCTTAACAAAAAGAGAATTGATTTGGTTTTTGAACAATTTTTTACCGTTTTTTCCATTGTTAAATTATTGAAACTCAATCAGCATATCGGAATGTAATCGGATTGTGCATATTCCGATATTCGCGGTTGAAAAAAAATCAGATTGCTTATAGATTGAAAAAAATATGTCGGGAGAGCTGTATTGTTTTCTAAATTTGAACGTATGACCGCGTGGCGTTATTTGCGCGCAAAACGCAGAGAAGGTTTTATTTCCGTAATTACCGGTTTTGCATTTACCGGTATCGCTTTGGGTGTGGCTACTTTGATTATTGTTATGTCTGTTATGAACGGATTTAAATCGGAGTTGCTGAACCGAATCTTGGGAATAAACGGACATATTTCGATTGTGGCGACGGCAGGTTTTCCTTTTAATAATTACAAAAAAGCCGTAGAGGATTTACAAGATATTGAGGATATCCGCTTGGCTCTGCCGCTGATTGAAAAACAACTTTTGGTTTCTTCGCCGTATGGTGCCGAGGGAGCAATGGTCCGCGGTATGGAAGGGACAGATATCTTAAAGAAAAAAGTTCTGCGCGAAGGTTTTTCTGCGCTTGATATCAATGAATTTAAGGGTGATGTTGTTGTTGTGGGTGAAAAGTTGGCACGTAAACTCGGTGTTTATATCAATGACGAAGTTACTTTGATTTCACCGAACGGAAAAGTTACCGCATTCGGTACGGTGCCGAGAATAAAAGCATATCGGGTCATCGGCTTTTTTAATTTGGGTATGCACGAATATGATTCAAATTATATTTTTATGCCGCTTGAAACCGCACAGACTTATTTCGGCCTAAAAGATGCGGCAACCGTGATTGATGTGACGCTTAAAGATGAAAAAACTCTCGAAAAAACAACAATGATGCTTGAAAAAAGTGTCAGTCTTGATGCGTTTGTATATGATTGGAAAAAAACAAATGCGGCGTTTTTCAATGCCATTGATGTTGAACGCAATGTGATGTTTTTGATTTTGACTCTGATTATTTTGGTTGCGGCCTTTAATATTATTACCGGGCTGATTATGCTGGTGAAAGATAAAAGCCGAGATGTGGCGGTTTTGCGCACAATGGGTGCAACCAAAGCAATGATTATGCGGATTTTCTTTATGGACGGCGCATTTATCGGTTTGGTCGGGACATTTTTCGGTGTTTTAATCGGATTGGTATTTTGTTACAATATTGAAAGCATAAGGCAGTTTTTGCAAAAATTATCGGGCAGGGATTTGTTTTCTTCGGAAATATATTTCTTGTCAAAATTACCGGCAAAAGTAGATTCCGCCGAAGTCTTAATGGTTGTGGCGGTAACCCTTGTGCTGTCATTTTTAGCGACATTATATCCGGCATATCGCGCTTCAAAGTTTAATCCGGCGGAGGCATTGCGCTATGAGTAATCTGATTCTGGAATTAAAAGATGTATGCAAAACGTTTCAGCAGGGAGCTGAACAGCTTAATGTACTGAAAAACGTTAATTTAAGCATAAAACCGAAAGAAATTGCGGCGCTAATCGGGCCTTCCGGCTCAGGTAAATCAACATTATTGCAAATTGCAGGTCTGTTGGACGAACCATCGTCCGGTACGGTGTATATCGACGGTGAAAAATGCACCGGCAATAATGATAATTTACAAACAATGTTGCGCCGTAATTATTTGGGATTTGTGTATCAATATCACAATTTACTGCCTGATTTTGATGCGGCGGAAAATGTTATTTTGCCGCAATTGATTGCCGGCACAAAATATAAAGATGCACGCGACAAAGCTATATGGTTGCTTAAACGACTCGGCCTTGAAGAACGTATATCGCATCGTCCGGCGGAACTTTCGGGCGGTGAACAACAACGGGTGGCAATTGCCCGCGCGCTTGCCAATACTCCGAAATTGCTGTTGGCAGATGAACCGACCGGAAATTTGGACCCGAATACTTCGGATAATGTGTTCCTGACACTTCTTGAAGTAGTGAAAGAAACCGGACTTTCTGCATTGATTGCCACACATAACATTGATTTGGCGCATAAAATGGATAGGGAAGTATCACTTAAAAACGGCAAGTTGATTGACATTCGAGCCACGAATTTTATCTCAAAGGGAGAAAATTTTTATTAAATCGAAAATGCTAACCGTTTTTTAATAAAAATATGTTCGGATAGAGAAAATAAAATAAGCAGAGAGATAAAATGGGAATTTGGGCATACATTGTCAAAAAGAGTAAGAGTTCGGCGGTTTTGGTGCTTCTGATTTTGCTGAGTTCTTATTTTACGTATTTTGCGGTTAAAGGTGACAGAGGATATCTGAAGTATTTGTATTTGCAGAATAAAGTTTCTGAGGCTGAAAAAATGAATGCCAATTATGATAAACGCCGTGAGGAACTTGAGCAAAAAGTTAAGTTACTGTCCACCAGCAGCTTGGATTTGGATTTGCTTGATGAACGCGCGCGTGCCGTTTTAAATATGATCGGCGATAATGAATTCATCATTATTGATGAAGAAGATGACGAAAATTCCGACTAAAAAAACGGTCGGTTTATTTTTTTTATAAAAAACTTGACTTACAGCATACTCTAAAATGTATAGTATTATAGGTATTAACAAGGAGGAAAATATGAAACGTCGTGATTTTTTCAAATTATCTGCAAGTTCCGTTGTTTTGAGTATGGTCGGTAAATTATTCGGTACGGCAAACGCAACCGTCACCACAGTACCGCAGGCGGCAAATCCGCTCGGGAGCAGTGTCAATATTCCGGTTGAAAAGCGGGAAGGAAAGGCGTCTGTTGTATATTTTACACGTGATTTATCTGCAACCGGATTGGATAAAATCTATCAGAAAGTGAAACAAAATATGACCGGAAAGGTGGCAATCAAATTGCATACCGGTGAAAAAAACGGTCCGAATATCATTCCGAGAGAGTGGGTAAAACAGTTGATTGCGCATAATTTGCCCGATGTCGCAATTGTGGAAACAAATACATATTATGACGGCGACAGATATACAACCGAACAGCATCGGGAAACACTGAAAGTCAACGGCTGGACATTTGCGCCGGTTGATATTTTAGATGAAGAAGGTACAACAATGTGGCCGATTAAAAACGGTAAGCATTTTAAAGAAATGTCTGTCGGTAGTCATTCCGACAGATACGATTCACTCTTGGTTTTAACACACTTTAAAGGACATACAATGGGCGGTTTCGGCGGCTCAAACAAAAATATCGGTATCGGTATGGCCGACGGTCGAATCGGTAAGGCGATGATTCATACTTATCCGGGGCAGGGACAATGGAGTATCGATAAAGAAGCGTTTATGGAACGTATGACCGAATCCACAAAGTCGGTTTTGGACCACTTTGGCGAACATATCACTTATATCAATGTTATGCGCAATATGTCTGTCAGCTGCGATTGTGAGGGTGTCGCGGCCGCACCGGTGGTAACACCTGATGTCGGTATTTTGGCGAGTAACGATATTTTGGCGATTGATCAGGCTTCGGTGGATTTGATATATCAGCTCAAAGATAAAAGTCACGATATGCGTGAACGTATCGAAACACGGCACGGTCTGCGTCAGCTCTCGTATATGAAAGAGCTCGGTATGGGGAGCGATAAATACACGTTGGTTGATTTGGATAATGAGGCGTAACGCGTGATTGCCTAAACAACAAAAAAAGACCGGAGATTTTATGTCTGCGGTCTTTTTTTTGTTTGTAATTTATTTATTATTCTTTTCGGTCTGTCGAATCATTTTTTTTACGGTTTTAAGAAGTTTCGGTGTGGAATGACCGGCTTCGGGACATATTTTTAAAACCGATTCGGGCATCGCTTTATGTAATTCCCAAGCTTGTTTGACCGGACAACAAAAATCCATACGGTTATGTGCTATAATTGTCGGAATGTGTTTGATTTTGCCGATATGACGCAAAATTTGATTGTCATTCATAAAAAACTTATGCCTGTCATAATAAAATGCAACTCGAGCACACCTCAAAAACTTTTCATCAAACTCGGCATCGGGGTCAAAAGTCGGGTTGAGTTGACCGAGTTTATGTTCGTAACTTCCCCAATAAGTCAGTGCTTTTTCGTAATCTTTTTCGTGTTCGGAAAAGAGTAGGCGATGATGGGTTTCAAAAAAATCGTTGTGTTTATATTGTTTGCGCATTTCATCCCATAAGTCCGGATAAAAACGCTCGCTGTCGCCGTTTACCCAACCGTAATCTTCAGGACGTGCCAAAAATACGGAAGAAACCACAATCTGCCGGACAATTTGCGGATGTGATTCGGCAAATCACAACGCCATCGTTGAACCCCAAGAAACACCGTGCACGATAATGGGGGTATCAATATGCAAATAAGCCAACAAATGCATTGCATCTTCAATCAGATACGGTGTTTCATTATGGTACAGCAAATCCGAATATTCCGATTTTCCGCAACCGCGTTGATCAAATTGAATAAAGCGATACTTATTCAAATCAAACAATTTTGCATATTTCGGACGTGAAGTGCCGCCGGGACCGCCGTGAAAAGAAAGTACCGGAATACCTGACGGATTGCCGTATTGATAATAATATATCGAATGTTTATCACGTTCGGGCAGTAAACCTTCATCAAAAGTTTTCGGCATACAATTAAATAAATTCCAAAACATATAATTTTCCTTTGTTGATTGATTTTTGTCAGTATAGCGACATATTTTTCTGGTTTCAATCTAAATATACATACCTGACTTAATGTATAAAAAGGTATAATTCGGTATGTATAGTTGATATTTCTGTTTTTAAAGATTACAGTATAGACAGTTCAATTAACAACGGAGAAAAAAATGCAATACATAATAATGATGCTCACAGTTTTCTTGACTTTTCCGGCACAGGCACGACAGGAGCGAATGTTGCCGCCGTATGAAGTTGCGGCACCGGTAATGCCGATAAATGTATCTCAGCAACCCAACACTCTTGCCAAGCCGGTTCAATCGGAACACAATAAACCGACAAAATCCGAACATAATAAACCGGCGCAATCCAAATTACAAAAGGCAGACAACGCCAATAATTCAAAAACACCTGATGCGGAATATCCTCATAAACATCGAAAAGAAAAAGCAGATGCAATACCTCTGCATAATCATAAAGATGATTTTCATAAAGAACCGGTGAAGAAATCCGGAGTTTATGTCAATCTCAATCTATCTGCCGGCACACCGGTCATAACACGCAGAACTGCTGTAAATCCGCCGGTAACAACGGTTATTCGTCCGGTTGTCTATGAAAATAATATTTATACAAATAATGCTTATACCTGCCGCAGTGTCAAAGAGTTGAAATATTGTACGGATTACCGCGGTAAAGCACTTAACGGACGAATAGTGCAAAATTACGGCGACAATGTGGCGTATGAACATTATAAAAACGGCTATCAGAGCGGTGAAACAAATGTTTTTTCAGCAGACGGTTCTTTGGTGCGTAAAACAAATTATAAAAAGAGCCGTAAACACGGTCAGGAAAAGGTATATTATGCTAACGGAAAAGTTGAATATGCGGCTAATTATAAACAGGGTGCATTGGAAGGAACCGTATTACAATATAATATAAACGGCAAACAAATCGGGCGTATGACATATCATAACGGTCGTATGCAATCGCGTTCTTGCCGGTATGAAACAAAAGATACGGAGTTGTTGGCGCAGATTAAACAGAAGAACTACAATGAGCTTATTCTGTGCGGTGACGGTTCGGTCTATTGATTACCTTAAAAGCAAAACGCCGGAGATTATCTTTTCTCCGGTGTTTTTATTTTTAAATGCGCCTGTATTGTATTTTTTTCTTTATCAATAGACTCGTGATAATGGGTGACAATATGATTTAATTTATGCCAAAAGCCTTCTTCAAACGAGATAATCGTACCCCATACTGCCATAAAGAACATAATTATGGTGACAATACATTCCGCAATTTCCAATTTTTCTTTAAATGTGTATTTCATACACACCTAAATATATTAGAAAATATGGATTTCAACCATACAAAAGATTAGTACGGATAACCAATCGGCTGATGAGCCAGAACCATTTCACCGTTCGGAACTCTCAATACGCGATGTAACTCATCGCGGTCAAACATACCGCGTACAACGGTTGCGAGACCTTTGGAGGCTGCATACAGATATACATTTTGATATGCGGAACCGACGTGCATTTCACCGAAACGTTCATCTGAAGAAGTATAAATCAGATGAATCGGCGCGTTTAAGACAAAATCTTGTCCGCCGGCAACAGTGAACGGAATGGCATTTTCATCAGAAACTTTTTCAAGTTGATTTTCTTTTGCATTATAGAGCCATACGCCGTTTTTACGCAACACATAAACATTCATCTTTTGTTCGTTACGCGCTGTCGGAATCGTCCGCTTACCGGTCGCATTAAAACCGAAAGCAACCCATAAAATTTCGCTCAAGGTCTGATTGTCAATCGGGCGTTGCGGATTAAACGCGCGTTCGGAATGCCGAACGTTGATTAACTCCATCAGTGACAACGATTCTTGCGTAAAATCAGGTTTGTTTAATTTTTCTTTCATTGCGGCAGACGCGTTGCTGATTAGCATTACACCAACAAACAGAGAAGTATAAAAAATTTTATTCATTTTATTCCCTTCCATTAAAATTATTCGAATTAAATATAAAAGAATTTTTGCAATATGTCATATACTTTCGGCATTGTATCAACAACATATTCTGCGCCTTCTGCCCGACAACATTCAGCATATTCGGCAGAATTGTTTCCCGTTGCGCCGATATAAGCAATAACCGGTATACCGGCAGCACATCCGGCACAAATGCCTGCAAGAGAATCCTCGATAATAACACTGTTTTGCGGACTGTACCCCATTTGAGCGGCGGCGTATAAAAATAAATCAGGCGCCGGCTTACCGTGTTTAACATCATAGGCCGTAAACATATTCTGTTCGGTAAAATATTTTTCCAAACCGAGCTGTCTGATTTTTAAGGCATTTTTTTCCGCAGTGGCACCGGTTGCAATGCAATGGGTAAAATTATTGTCTTTAAATATATTTTCCACATCCGGTGTTAT
The DNA here is from genome assembly GCA_017479985.1 of Alphaproteobacteria bacterium. Lineage (GTDB taxonomy): Bacteria > Pseudomonadota > Alphaproteobacteria > RF32 > CAG-239 > RUG410. The sequence goes on from JAFVBL010000011.1 coordinate 38,989, forward strand.
AAACAATTCGGATGCAATCAAGCGAATTTCATTTGCTTTCAATGTTTGCAGAAACTCATTGTCAAAAGTCAAGTCAGGATAATCTTTTTGCAATAAATCTTCTTTTGTTTTGTCTGCTTTACCGCGAATATAGTATTCCGTCTGCTTGTCATCTAAATCAATATGTTTTAAATTATGCAAGGCCTCAACCCAGTTTTTCACCCACAAATGTTCACTGTCGGCAATTACACCGTCAAAATCCCAAATAATCAGTTTGTTTGGTTTGTTTGAATTTTTCATTTTATTCCTTTCTGTTACCGTCATTATCGGATAAACAATATCGATGCGTCAATAAGTGTCACGTTTTTTGCACAAATTTTACCAATAAATAAAAAAAAAACTGTTATTTGCCTTAAAAATAAGTTAACACATAAATTATTAAGGAGAAGACTATGAATAAAATAAAAGTTTTTTTTAATGACTTGCGACGACGGTTTGATTGGCATATCAATCGACTGACGGCAATAGAACTTTTGTTGACTTTGCTGACTGTACCGATGATTTTATGGGCAAATCCGCAATGGTTTACCGAAAACGGCGCTATTGAAAATACTCAACTTTTTGTCTTGTTGACGGCATTTGCGGTTGCTCTATATGCGAAAAAGTCCGGAAAGCTATTTGTTTTGGCGGCATTTGTCGTACTTTTTATGATTATGCGCGAAACAAATTTATTCAGAGCCTATTTTTGTGAAAAATACCTTTCCAAAGATGAATTATGCCGTTGGAACGCTTTTAAATACGGATATTTGATTGAAAGCATACGGTGGATATTTGCCGTATATGTTTTGTATTATTTTATACGGCATAAGATATGGCGGCAAATTTGGCAATATATTCTCAACGCACCCGTTTATGTGTGGGATTTTATGATTCTCGGTGTTTCTTTTATCGGCGGTACGGTGGCTGAGTTTGAATGTGTGGATAATGAAATTATGGAAGAATCTTTTGAATTGATTTTTTATATCACCGTTGTAAATTGTCTTTATAAATACGGAAAATTCACCTGCAAAAAAACTGATTAGAGGTGTTTATGAAACGATGGCTGATATTTATCGGAGGATTTATTTATTGTTTGCGTGCAATACCTTTGTATGCTCAAGCCGGCCTTGATGTGCGTACGGGTGTTTCCGACCTTAACAGCGGCGAACAATTACTTTGCCGGTATATTGAGGACAGTGTTTTTTGTACGCACTCTGACGGCAGTGCATTTACCGGTGCTGCCAAAAAAGAATACGGCAATGGTATGCTGATGTGGGTAATTCAATTTTCGGAAGGCAAGCAAAACGGCGAATATAAGGTTTATTCCGCACAGGCAAAATTGATGTCTGAAGGTATTTATCGCAACGGCAAAAAAAACGGAACCGTAAAAACTTATTATCCGAGCGGAAATCTGCAATCGGAAGAAAAATATACTCTAGGGAAACTAAACGGCATTAAACGTGTTTATTATGAAGACGGCCGGTTACAGACAGAAGGCAATTTTGAGGACGGCGTGTTGGAGGGCACGCTAAAGGCTTATTATCCGAATGGTAATCTATCGGTGGAATGTGATTTTCGAAATAATATGAAACACGGAAACAATAAAGTTTATGCCGAAAACGGAACTTTAAGCGAACACAGTCAATGGAAAAACAACCAAAAGGACGGTATTGAGATACTTTATGATGCAGACGGAAACAAAAAAACGGAACAATTATGGAAAGCAGATTTACTCAACGGTGAAGCGATAAAATATTTTCCGAACGGTACAATCGAAAATAAAACAACTTGGGTGAACGGTGTGAAAAACGGTCCGAATACATCATATTACGAAAATGGTCAAATACATACCGACGGTACAATGATAAATAACCAATGGCAAGGGATTGTCAAAGTGTTTGACCGACAAGGTCATTTAATTGAAGAAAACCCTTATACAGACGGCAAACGCAACGGTTCTAAACGTGAATATTATGCCGACGGCAAATTGCGTCTTTCGGCAAGTTTTGAAAATGATATGCAAAACGGTATAACCACGGCGTATTATGAAAACGGTATGGTTAAATCCGAAACAACTTTTGTAAATGATAAAATGGACGGTATCACCCGTCTTTATTATGAAAACGGTTTATTAGCGGCCGAAAGCAATTGGGCAAACGGACAGAAAAACGGCATCACAAAACAATATGCTTCCGATGGTGAACTGATTTTGGAAGAATATTTTAAGAACGGTGTGTCGCAAGGTAAAAAATCAGGAAAATCCAGATAATTAACGGAGAAACAGTATGAAAACAAATTTATTTTTTTGCTGGCTGATACTTTTTTTAGGGATTACTAATACTGTCCGTGCCACACATTACGAAGCCGTGGAATATTATGAAGAAAATGCAAAATCAGTTGCCGACGGCGAATACAAACTTGTTGCCTATCACCCGCTCACAAAAGATGAATGTAATAAAGTCAAAAACAAAATCGGATTAAAATCTTGTCCGACAGAGCAGGATTATTTGGCCGGTGCGGCTTTGGCGTGCAACGGAATCCATAATTTACCGGAAGATAGATATCTGAAAAAATTAGCCAGGCGCATCTATACAAAAATCAGACAGGAAGGAAATACGACATATTTTGGCACACGTAATGATAAATTGATGAAGAAATGGCATATTTATTTTGATGATGCACAAATTTTTTATTGGACAAGTAGGGTGATTGTTTCCGATGATAAATTCGGATATGTTCGTATGTTCGGTATATACGGTTCCGTGCCTTATTATATGGCCCGCGACGGAAAAACATATCGGGATTTTATCAGTAAAAACGATGAAGAATGTGTTTTATCCATCAAAATGGAAAATGGCGGTGAGCCGGAAAGATTCAAAGAAACAAATATTGCCGTTTTAAAAGATAAAAAAGCAGAAAAATTGGTAACATTATGTTATTTGGGGAGAAAAGCTGATGCATCAAATTAAATGTCCGAAATGCGGTGAAGTTTTTTCTGTGGACGAGTCCGGATATGCCGCGATTTTAACACAAGTCAGAGATGCGGAATTTCATAAAGAACTTCACGAGCGTGAAATTGCTCTGGTTAAAGAAAAAGATTCCGCACTGAAACTGGCTGCCGTTCAAGCGCAGGCCGAAAAAGAAAAATCCGTTGCCGATTTGCGTCAAGAAAATGAATGCCTTAAAACACAACTTTTGACAATCAGTAAAGATAAAGATTTGGAAAAATCTCAAGATGCGGCACGATATATTCAACAAATTGAGCAACTCAAAGCACAAATTGCCGCAAACGAAAAAGATACGCAAATTGCCGTAACGGCAGCAACCGATGCGCAAAAAGATGTTTTGGTCAAAAAAGAACAAATCATTTTACAATTACAAAATCAGTTGAGAGATGCCGAAAAAGACAGTCTTTTAAAAGAACAAAATCTTAAAGAACAATTTAATGTGCAACTCAAGTCCAAAGATGCGGCAATTGAATTTTATAAAGATTTAAAAACCAAACTGTCCACCAAAATGGTGGGTGAAACTCTGGAACAACATTGTGAAACTGAGTTTAATCGTTTGCGTATGACAGCTTTCCCAAATGCGTATTTTGATAAGGATAACGATGCCAAAACCGGCAGCAAAGGCGATTATATCTTCAGAGATAAGACTGAGGACGGTGTGGAATTTCTCTCAATTATGTTTGAAATGAAAAATGAAATGGATACAACCGCAACCAAACATAAAAATGAGGATTTCTTTAAAGAGCTCGACAAAGACCGTACCGAAAAGGGATGCGAATATGCCGTTTTGGTGTCGCTTTTGGAAACCGACAGCGAGTTGTATAACACGGGTATTGTGGATGTGTCTTATCGCTATCCGAAAATGTATGTCATCCGTCCGCAGTTTTTTATTCCGCTGATTACATTATTACGCAATGCATCGTTAAATTCGGCACAATATCGCCGTCAAGCTTTGGAATTGCGAAATCAAAATGCAGATATCACAAACTTTGAAGAAAAATTAAATGACTTTAGAGAAAAATTCGGGCGCGATTATCAATTGGCCAGCGATAAATTCAATAAAGCAATCGAAGAAATAGATAAAACCATCGAACATTTGCAAAAAACCAGAGATGCACTGCTTTCTTCGGATAATCATCTGCGACTGGCAAACAACAAAGCGCAAGATTTGACAATTAAACGTCTGACACGCAATAATCCGACGATGAAACAGAAATTTGCCGATTTGAAAAATAAAAACGAGTGGTAATTACAAACCGAAATTCTGCTTTTCTGCTTTGACGGTTGTCGGCGGTGTGTGGCCGGAATACAAAACCGTATTTTCCGGTAATATCAGGATTTTATTCTTAATGCTTTGTATGATTTGTTGTGTATCACCACCGGGCATATCGGTACGTCCGTAACTGTTTTTGAAAATCGTATCGCCGACAAACGCCACATTGTTTGCAGCATCATAATAAACAACGGAATCTTGTGTATGTCCGGGGGTATGAATAACTTTTAGGCTGACGGTCGGATTTTCTTTTAGGGAAATTATATCTCCTTCAACAACCGGCAGAAAGTTTGCGACCTTAATTTCAGGCTCAAAATATGCCGAAAGATTGTATTGCGTGTCAAGCAGATAATCTTGACTGTTTTTATGTGCAGAGCAGGGGATTTTCAATTTTTGACGTATTGTATTTACGGCACCGATATGATCAAAATGTCCGTGCGTAAGCAGGATTTGCTCAATGTGCCAATTATTTGCCGCAATGATTTGCATCAATTTCTGCGCTTCGGCACCGGCATCAATCAAAAAACCGTGCTCCGTTGTTTCATCAATATAAAAATATGCGTTTGTTGTTATGGCACCGCTGACCGGAACTTGTTTTATAATCATATCATTCTCCTGAATATATGGTATATAATAATTGTTTTTATTTTATTAAAAAGATTGCATTTAAAAATTATATCATTTATATTATAGCAATAAAAATTCAAAAAGGTATTCTTTATGGAACGTAAAATCTTTAACATTGCTTGTCTTTTTTGTATATTGAGCGTGGTTGCGTTTGCATATTCGGGAGAAGTGGCAAATGTTCCCAATCCGTGGACAGATTGCGGACGGGATTTTGTTTGCGCACAAGAAATTTCCGGCATTGACTTCAATGTTTCTTTAGCTGAAATTGATGTACGTGCAATGCAGGATATGGTAGAAATCAAAACCGTTGATAATGATAATCAGATAGTTTTGCGTAAAAGTTTACCGTTGGCGGATAATCAGGATAACAGCGGTGATTATAATCAATATAAGCAAACAGAACCGTCGGCGTTTAATCCCAATATTACATTGCGCAAAAATGATGACCTGATTTATGTTATGTTTTTTACGGAAAACGGTTACAGGTATTCGCTCGGTTGCAACAAAGGTCTGACAATACAACAAGCACAACACTATTATAATTTGATGACCGATAAATTATAATAGTGTTAGAAAATATTTTAGACATTGTAATAAAAAAAGGCGGTTTTAATAAACAGCCTTTTTTTATTTTCTAAATTATGAGTGATCCAAAAATGACCGCAGTCTCTTAGAACGGCTCGGATGTTTCAGCTTGCGCAAAGCTTTGGCTTCAATCTGCCGAATACGTTCGCGCGTTACATTAAACTGCTTTCCGACTTCTTCCAATGTATGGTCCGTATTCATACCGATACCGAAACGCATACGCAACACACGTTCTTCACGCGGCGATAAAGAGGCTAAAATATTGGAACAAGTCTCTTTTAAGTTGGTATGAATAGCCATATCAAGCGGCTGCAACGCGCTCTCATCGGCAATAAAATCACCGAGCGACGAATCATCTTCATCTCCGACCGGTGCTTCCAAACTTACCGGTTCTTTGGCAATTTTCATAACCTTACGGATTTTATCAAGCGGCATAGACAAACGTTTAGCCAACTCCTCCGGCACAGGCTCTCGCCCCATTTCTGCCAACATCTGACGCGAAGTACGCACCAGTTTATTGATGGTTTCTATCATATGCACCGGAATACGGATTGTACGTGCTTGATCGGCAATTGAACGTGTGATGGCCTGACGTATCCACCAAGTTGCATAAGTCGAAAATTTATAACCGCGGCGATATTCAAACTTATCAACCGCCTTCATTAAACCGATGTTGCCTTCTTGAATCAAATCTAAAAATTGCATACCGCGGTTTGTATACTTTTTGGCGATAGAAATAACCAGACGCAAATTCGCTTCAATCATTTCTTTTTTGGCGCGTTCTGCTTCACGTTCGCCTTTTTTGATTGTTTCAACCATTTTACGATATTCGCTTATCGGCAAATCACATTCTTGCGCCATTTGCGCAACATTCTGACGAATTTCAATAATTTCATCTTTATGCTTGTCTAAAAACATTGCCCAATGCTTATCTTTTTTCTGAGCAATTTTATTTAACCAGTTAGGGTCAAGTTCCGACTTTTGATAAACTTCAAGAAAGTCCTCACGTTTGATTTTGCAGGCCGTGGCATAACGCAACAATTTACCTTCTTGTGACAGCAAGCGATTGTTCATATCATTCAACTGTTCAACCAATTGTTCAACTTTGGCACTATTTAAATGAATTGAGCTCATCAATTCAATCAGCTCTTTTTTGAGTTTGTTGTATTTTTTCTCGGTTGCCGGAATGATTTTGCGTCCGGATAAAATTGCGGCCATACGCTGACTTTGAACTTTTTTCAAATTATCATAGTAGCCGGAAATCTTTGTTAATGTTTCCAAAACCGGCTGCATTAACATTGCTTCCATTGTTGATACGGAAGTGGACGAATGACCGACACCGTCGGTATCTTCATCTTCATCCATCGGATTTTCTTCGCCGTTTTCTTCTTCCATTGATTCAATATTTTCTTCCGAATCGTCCATATCGTCTTCAACATTGCCGTCCAAGTCGATATCGGTATCCAAATCATCATCTATTTCATCAAGATTTTTCTCGTTTAGTTCTTTGGTGACCTTATCAAAATCATCAACCTGAGTTTCCGTATCATCATACACCATTGCTTCGGAATCATCACCGAACATCATTTCCAAATCAACAATGTCGCGAAGTTGCAACTCACCGTTTTCAAGCTGATCACGCCATTCGGAAATTGCTTTAATCGTCATCGGACTTTCGCACAATCCGCTGATCATAACGGTTTTACCGGCTTCTATACGTTTAGAAATCGCAATTTCACCTTCTCGTGAAAGCAATTCGACCAACCCCATTTCTTTGAGATACATACGTACCGGATCGTCCGAATGACCGATATCTTTGGTATCAATATTGCCGACATTTTCCAAATCATCGGATTCGTCATAACCGTAATCCGTATTGTTGTCGTTTTCATCTTCTTCGGCATCGGCGGCAGAAGTAATGGTAATCCCCATATCTGAGATATTGGACATTATATCTTCCAGTTTTTCGGAAGACAGTTTTTCCGGCGGCAGAACTTTATTGAGTTCTTCCATTGTGATATAGCCGACCTTTTTACCTTTGGCTATAAGGTTACGAACAGCCGTCGCAGAGGCATCAATCAAGGCGTCCTCATTACCGTCTGATTCATATAAATCCTGATTATTTTTTTCTGACATTTCGTTCCTTAAAATCGATTTTAATCTTTAAAAAGATTATCTGTTTGCTAGCAACTGATATAGATAATTATTTTTTATCGTATTGTCAAGAATAAGATGCAAAAAAAAATACATTTATTCGACGGATTGTAAAATTTTGTTGCGTTCAACATTTAATTGTTGATAGCGTTTCATTGCATCTTCTGCTTCAGATGGATTGTTTTTCATTAAAGTCATACATTCTTTTATATCTATATCAATTTGTTTTAATTGAATATTTTTTAACCCTTCTGAAATTTCGTGTTTTAAATCACGTTCATCTGTTTTCTGCAGGCGATACATATCAAGTTCCCATAAGTTTTCAATTTCAGATTTATAATTCAGCTTTAATTTTTCAATCAGTATTTCCGAATCGAGATGTTCCGATTCTTGATTCAATTCGATAATTTCATTTAAAATCTTAGCGGTTGCAGATGTGCCGATATCAAAAGACATCAGCTGTTCTTCATATTGCTTTATGAGCTGCGGAAAAATCATCATTGCCGCTACTATTTTACGTAAAAACAAATCGGTAAGCGGCGGTTTTTTAACCAAATTATATGATTTCGGCAAAGCATTTTGATATGTTTTGAATTGTGTTTTGGTAAAAGGTTGCCGTTGAATCTGTTGTTGCGGTGGCGTAGGGGAATTTTGCCTGAGTTTTTGAAAATCCGCACCTTTACCGAAAGTATAATAAATCCTTTTTTTCATTTCCTGCATATAATAATTACGGATTTGATTATCTTTTATTTTTGCGACTTCTTCATAGGTTTCTTTTTCAATAAGAGCCTTTTGTTCCGGTGTTTCGGTCTCTTTATTCATTTTGCATTTGTGCCACAATATATCGACAAGCGGTTTGGCGCGGCTCAAATAACGTTCAAAAACAGCCGGTCCGAGTGTATGCAACAGTTCATCGGGGTCTTTTTTCTCTTTTAAGAAAATGTAATTCACCGAATATCCGGCACGTAAAATCGGCAAAACACGATCAACCGAACGAATGGCGGCCTTAACGCCGGCGCCGTCTCCGTCAAAACACAGTGTCGGGTTGGCACAGACTTTCCACGCCTCAATGATTTGCTCTTCCGTTAAGGCGGTTCCGAGCGGTGCGACGGCATAACCGAAATTAAAGCTGTCGAGTGCGATAACGTCCATATAGCCTTCGCAGATTATCAACCGTTTTTGAGCATAGGCCGGCTCACGGGCGTTATTCATATTGTATAAAATGCGTCGTTTATTGAAAACGGGGGTTTCCGGCGAATTTAAATATTTCGGCTGTCCGTCGCCCAAAATCCGCCCGCCGAACGCGATAATGTTTTTTTGTTTATCCATAATCGGAATCATCACACGGTCCCGAAAAAAATCGCTCGGTGTACGGGTTGTATCTTCGGGCGACGTAATCAGGCCCAAATCAGCCATATCCTGTTCGGATACGCCTTTTGAGGCAAGCTCTGCCTTTAAGCCGTTGTTATTCGGCGCATATCCCAATCGAAATTTTTTAATAATGTCATCACTTAAACCGCGTTTGTTACGAAAATAATTCAATCCTTGCGCACCAACCGGCATATAGAGATTTTTTTCATAAAATACGGCTGCCATTTCCATAATTTCATACAGTGATTTACGATGCTGCGCCGCTTCCTGATTTTCTTTGGACAGCGGCGGCAGAGTCATTCCGACCCGTGCGGCAAGTTTTTTAACCGCATCAATAAACGGCAAGCCGTCTTTATTCATCAAAAAAGTTACGGCATCACCGTGTGCGCCGCAACCGAAACAATGGTAAAACCCTTTACTTTCGTTAATTGTAAACGACGGTGTTTTTTCCTGATGAAAAGGGCATAAACCGGTATATTCGCGGCCGCGTTTTTGTAATTTTACTTTTTCTCCGACAACTTCGGAGATAGAAACACGGCTGCGTAGTTCATCGATAAATTTGGCAAAATCGTCGTTCATAAAACCTCATTAAGCCAAGATTTTTTTAATAATCGCCGAAGCGGCACCGAAATCCATCTGACCGGCATATTGATTTTTCAGAGCGCCCATAACTTTTCCCATATCCTTGATTGAGGTTGCACCCAGTTGACCGACGACTGCTTTGATGGCATTTTCTATTTCATCGGTGTTCATCTGTTTCGGCAAAAAGCGACTGATGACATCAATTTCGGATTGTTCCTTCTGCGCCAAATCCGGACGGTTACCGTCGGTATAAATCTTTATAGATTCGTTTCTTTGTTTAATCATCGACTGCATCATTGCAAGCAAAACTTCATCTGAGGCTTTTTCCAACCCTTTGCCGCGTGCTTCAACATCTTTTTCTTTTTGACCGGCAATAATCAAACGGACGGCGTTTACCGTTTGTGTATCACGGTTTTTCATTGCTTCTTTCAGGCTGTTTAATAAATCATCTCTTAACATTTTTTATCCTTTCATTTTTAATCAATTTCAACATCTTTTTCAAGAGAGAGTCTGACTTTTTGCGCTTGTGCATTCGGACGTTTCATTACAATCCGAAACAGAGCGCTGAAATCCGGTTCCAATTGACGTTTTTCAAGCATTGCCGTCTGTTCGTGCATCACTCGGTTATTTGTATCCAGCACAACAGCTTTGACCGGCAATAACGTCACAATATGTTTTCCGTTATTAAAGATTCGCCCGCTTATTTCCAATTTTGAACGTCCTTTAACGCGTATATTTTTTATTTGCACATCTTCAATTGTCAAATCTTTACCGCTGTACAGACTGTCAAAATCCATTTTGGCGTAAACATAGTCCATTCCCGGAATATCCGCAGCAATATCATAACGATAGCGATATAAAAGCACACCGGCAAGCAAAATGCTTATCGGCAACAAAAAAGCGATAATCGCGTAAACCGTCACCGTATTTAAGATGTAGTGCCGTATTTTTTGAAAAATATTCATCGAATCGACACTGCTGCCGGAAGCAAACAATGTTTTTGTGTTTTGCGACAAACGGTTAAACATTGCATCAAGGTCTTCATCAATATTTTTATTGCTCGGCGCAATTTCTTTTGCTGTTTCATTTTCGGCAATCAAATTATCGGAATTATCTTTTTTTTCGGGAAAAGATTTGTTTTCTTCTTTTGAGAACTCTTTATCACTCGGGTATACAATCCATATATCCCCGCATTCCGCACATTTGAATTTTTTGCCTTTCTCCGGTATTTTTTTATTTGAAATATCGTATACCGAATGGCATTTCGGACAACTTATTAACATATTAACCTCTTTTTTTTACACTATATTCTAAAAATATTGATAAGCAATTAAAAAAAATATTTTATTAAACGGATTTATATTGTATTATCGTTCAGAGTTCAGACTTTTACTTAAAGGAGGGGGTATGTCTGAGATTGCAACCAATGTACAACAACCTATAATAGATATGCAAAACGTTGCCGTCGGCTATGACGGAAAGGATATCTTAAGCAACATTCATTTATCTTTGCAACCGGGCTCTTTCAGCTTTGTCACCGGACGAAGCGGTGCCGGCAAAACAACTCTTTTAAGTATGCTTTATTTGATTAAAAAGCCGAGTAAAGGGATTTTAAATGTATTCGGCAATAACATCAATTTTACAAACAGGCAGAATTTGGCACTGTTGCGGCAAAAAATCGGTGTGGTATTTCAGGATTTCAGATTGTTGGAGCATTTGAGCGTTTACGATAATATTGCTTTGCCGCTCAGAGTACGCGGTATGAACGAAAAAGAGGTGAATCGACGCGTTATAGAGCTTTTAAGATGGATTGAAATGCATAAAAGCGTTTATCAATTATGCAGTACGCTTTCCGGCGGTGAAAAACAACGTGTGGCGATTGCCAGAGCCGTTATTAACCGGCCGGATATATTGTTTGCCGACGAGCCGACCGGAAGCGTCGATGCGGAAATCGCAAAAAAATTGATGCGTTTGTTTGTCGAGCTGAATAAAGTCGGCACAACGGTTGTGATTGCAACCCATAACGAGCAATTGACGTCAGAATATAATTTTCAACGAATCGAATTATCTAACGGTACGGCAAAGCTGTATCCTGCGTTAAGAAAAATTTAGCGGAGAAATAAGATGGATAAAGAGCTTATACGCAAAAACGAAATCACCGTGGAAGATGAAGATACTTCTTTGTTTATGTATGTATTGTCATCTATTTATATGTATTTGTTTGTGGTTGTTCTGGCTATGGTAATGGCGATTCACGCAATGGTAAACAATTGGGAAAAAGATATTGTCGGAGCCATAACGGTTCAGGTTTCTCCCGTGGAAGACGAAAATAAAAAAATTGATACCGAAAAGACCGAGCAGGCGGTTAATCAGGTTTTGCAATATATGGAAAACGTCAGCGGTGTCAAAAGTGTACACGTTTTGGACGATAAAAGTATCGAAAAGTTAATGACCCCGTGGCTCGGTAATAAAATTGATGTGGGAACTCTGCCGATTCCGAAATTGCTTGATGTTCAGCTTGATACAGATGAAGCCCTTAATTATGACGAAATTACGCAAGGATTGCATAAACTGACGCCGAATGCTTCGATTGACAATCATCGTTTGTGGCTGAATCGTCTGCTTAAATTTGCCGGTTCGCTGAATACGTTGGCACTGGCTGTGTTGATTATGGTTATTGCGATTTGCGCGTTTTCGATTTATTATTCGGCACGCACCAGTTTGAATATCAATATAAATTCGATTGAAATTCTGCATATTATCGGTGCACAAGATGATTACATCGCACGTCAATATGCGCGCAGTTACGGTAAAATAGGTTTCTTTGCCGGAATTATCGGATTGATGTTTGCCGTACCGAGCATTATTATTATCGGAAAATACGGAATATCCACCGGTAGCGGACTTTTAAGCGGTGCCGGACTTTCGAGATTGAGTTGGTGTGTTATTATGACTGCACCGGTTCTGTCGTATTTTTATGCCCGAGTTACGGCTTATTATACAGTACGGAAATCTTTGGAGAAAATGTTTTGATGTTGTTAAAGAAAAAATATCTGCTGTACGGATTAGCGGCGTGTCTGCTCGGTTTGTGGCTCTGCGGTTTTTTCTTTTTTGCATACGGCATCAATCATTATAAACCTGACAATACACATACGGACGCTATCGTTGTTTTAACCGGCGGACGCAACCGGATTGCCGAAGCTATTTCACTTTTAAATGGCGGATTGGCGGATAAATTGTTTATTTCAGGTGTTGCAAAAGCGGCAAATATTACCGAAATCGAAAATAAAGCCGGTGTCAGACTGCTGCTACCCGAAAAGGTTGAATTGGGATATAAGGCGCAAAATACCGTCGGTAATGCCTCGGAAGTGAAAGAATGGATTGAAAAAAATCAAATAAAATCCGTACGGCTCGTAACATCAAATTATCATTTGCCACGCAGTATGGCTGAGCTTTCGGCGTATCATTTATCGCTGAAAGTTATTCCTCATCCGGTGTATTCCGAAAAAATTTCCCAGAAGTGGTGGTGCAATTGGGGCACCTTAAAGTTTATTTTTGCCGAATACAATAAGTATGTGTATGTTTGTTTGCGCAATTTGATTAAAACAGGGAGAAAATAAAATGATATATATTCGTTCTTTGCTGGCCAATATATTCTTTTTTACGACGATTATAATCGGTTGTATTATTCAGCTGCCGGTGGCGGTTTTTCCGCAGAAAGTAACGATTTTTTACTGGGATAAACTAATAATGCCGATTGCGTTGTTCTGGATTCGCTTTTTTGCAGGGCTGAAACTTGAAGTACGCGGCACGGAAAATATTAAAGCGCATAATGTGATTTACGGCTGCAAACACGAATCTGCTTTGGAAACATACGCGTTTACGCATTTTGCGCCGACAACGACCTATATTTTGAAAAAAGAACTTATTTTTATGCCGTTTTTCGGTTGGGCGCAATATTTTTACGGTATGATACCTGTCAATCGCAAAGGTGGTGCGGCAGCAATGAAACATATGTTATCTGAGGTTAAAAAACGTACAGACACGGAGCGTCCGGTTGTTATTTTTCCGGAAGGTACGCGGTGTGCACCGGGTACAACAAAAGGTTATAAGTCAGGTATTTTCTTTTTGGCGGAAAATCTGCATTTATCGGTGGTACCGGTTGCCGTAAATACCGGTTTGTTTTGGGCAAAAAACTCTTTTTTGCGATATCCGGGAACAGCTGTCTTTGAATTTTTGCCGCCGATTTCCGCCGAAGGTAAGACTAAAGAAGAATTTATGAAGGAATTGCAAGATGTTATAGAAGCCAAATGTGCCGAACTTCATCGAGAAGCGGTTGATAAATATCCGTATGTCAAAAAACACCTGATTCAAACCGAAAAGGAATAAATATGCCGAAAATATATGATTTTTTTAAAAGCGTCTGTACATTTCTCGGCGCATTGATGATTGTGAGCGGAATTGTCGGCGGTGTGGGATATTGGTATAATAACCGCGTATCGAACATTCCACAGCACACAATGCTGATGATTGACTTCAGTCATAATTACAATGAAACACCGAGCGACAGTCTGATGAATGAATTGCTGGACCGACAATCTCTGCCGTTGCAACGTTTGATTGAAGCCATAGAAATGGCGGCAACAGATTCAAGAATCGACGGAATTGTGGCTCGTATAGATATTTCCGATTTGGAATTGGCGCAAATTCAAGATGTGGCACGTGCGATTACTCTTTTCCGTTCAAGCGGCAAGCAAACACTTGTTTTTTCGCAAGGTTTCGGTCCGATGGGGCAGGGAAACCGCGAATATTATCTGGCAACTTTTTTTGATAAGATTTATATGCAACCGCATACAACCATCGGCTTAACCGGTATCAGTATGGAGTTGCCGTTTGCCCGCAGTGTTTTGGATAAAATCGGTGTTTATCCGGAATTTTATACACGTTATGAGCATAAAACGGCAATGATGAACTTTACGGATAAAAATATCTCTCCGATTTATAAAGCCGATATGGAACGGCTGAGCAACAGTCTGATGAACGAATTGAAAAAAGGGATTATCGAAAATCGGCAGTTGACCGAAAATATCGATACGATTATCAATAAGGCACCCTTAAGTGCCGAGGACGGTATTACGCTTAACCTGATTGATGAGATTTTATATCTGCCGCAACTTGATAAAAAATTAAAAGATACGGGTATTCAGGGATTTATGAATATCGAAACTTATGCCGAACATATTCAGCCGAATACCGGCGATTTGCCGGCAATAGCCATTTTGAATTTAAACGGCGTAATTGATTCCGGAGAAAGTTCGACTGATATTGACGGTGAATTTACCATCGGCAGCCGCGATGTTTTGGGTGATATATCCGAAATCGCCGATATGGATAATATTAAGGCGGTTGTAGTGCGGATTGACAGCCCCGGCGGCAGCTATAATGCAGCCGATGAAATCTATTTTGCCCTCAAAAATCTGAAAGCAGAAAAAAATATTCCGATTATTGTATCTCAGTCAGGCTATGCGGCATCGGGCGGATATTTTATATCGTTGGCAGGTGATGAAATTTTTGCCGAACCGACAACGATTACCGGCTCAATCGGTGTTTTGGGCGGCAAATTTATTTTACAAAAATTATGGGATAAAATCGGGGTAAATTGGGCAGATATTAAGGTTGGTGAAAATGCCGATATTTTGAGTATGAATCAACCTTTTTCAGATAAAGAACGCAAAATTTTCAATCAATCGCTTGATGAAGTATATCTGGATTTTACACAAAAAGTTGCAGAAAACAGACCGCTTAAAGAAGATATAAACAAAATTGCACGAGGCAGAGTTTGGACCGGTCGCGAAGCATTGGAACTCGGGTTAATCGATACACTCGGAAATTTGGAAGATGCTGTGTTATCGGCAAAACGCAAAGGCGGTATCGCGGACGGCGAAAAATATACAATCATCGCATTTCCGAAAGAAAAGAATTTCAGCGACAAAATCAAAGAATTGATTATGTCCGGTGATGTCAAAATGAATAAAGTTTTACAACAAAGCGGTGTTGATATCCGCTATTTAAAACTTTTCAAACGGCTGCAATATGATACTGTATTGTTACCGTTTATGCTCAATATTTAGAAAAAAAAGAGGAAAAAACTATGGCAACAGATACCCAAACCGTAAAGAGAACCGCATTTCTCTCACGTTTGAAAATAGAAGATGATAAAATTGAAGCAACAAAAGAAGAATTCAATAAAATTCTGAACTGGATTGAAGAACTGAATGAAATCAACACAGATGATGTTGAGCCGCTGATTGCGGTAAATAACACGCCTCTCAGAATACGTGAAGATGAAGTAACGGCAGGAAATTGCCGCGAAGATATATTAAAAAACGCTCCGTCGGCGGAATATGACTATTTTGCCGTACCGAAAGTTGTGGAGTAAGATTATGACAGATATTACGAAATTAACCGTCAGTGAGGCGCTGAACGCCTTAAAAAACAAAGAATTTACCGCATCGGAATTAACCGAGGCGTATTTGCATAATATGGAAAACGAACGTCAATATAATGCGTATATTACCGAATGTGCCGATATTGCTTTAACACAGGCCGCCGAGGCAGATAAACACTATGCAAACGGCACAAATCGTGCGTTGGAGGGGATTCCGCTCGGTATTAAGGATTTGTTCTGCACAAAAAATATTCGCACAACAGCGGCATCACATATTCTCGATAATTTCGTGCCGCCGTATGAATCAACCGTCACGCAAAATCTGCTTGATGACGGCGCTGTGTTTTTAGGAAAGCTGAACTTAGATGAGTTTGCAATGGGCGGCAGTAACGAAACAAGTTATTTCGGACCGGTGGTTAATCCGTGGAGCAAAGATAAACCTCTGGTTCCGGGCGGTTCTTCCGGCGGTTCGGCAGCGGCTGTGGCGGCGCACTTATGTGCGGCGGCTACCGGTACGGATACCGGCGGTTCAATCAGAGAACCGGCAGCATTTTGCGGTATTACCGGCATTAAACCGACATACGGACGTTGCTCGCGTTACGGCATTGTGGCATTTGCTTCTTCGTTGGATCAAGCCGGTCCGATTGCGCAAGATGTACGCGACTGTGCGATTTTACTGAAAAGTATGGCCGGATTTGATGAAAAAGATTCAACCTCTTATAAAACGGAAGTTCCTGATTTTGAAAGCTTTATGGATAAAGATATTGCCGGTCTGACAATCGGTTTACCCAAAGAATATCGTCCGGACGGAATGAATCCGGAAATATGTGCTTATTGGGATAAAGCCGCGGAATACTTAAAAGCGCGTGGAGCAAAAGTTAAGGAAATATCGTTGCCGCATACAAAATATGCTTTGGCTACGTATTATGTTTTGGCACCGGCGGAAGCATCATCAAACTTGGCGCGTTATGACGGTATTCGGTACGGTTTCCGCGCTGAAGGTCAACACTTGGACGATTTATACACAAACACCCGCACACAAGGTTTCGGCGCGGAGGTGAAACGGCGTATTATGATTGGAACATACGTTTTATCCTCCGGTTATTATGACGCGTATTTTTTAAAAGCGCAGAAAATGCGGCGGCTTATATATAACGATTTTATGGACGCATTTAAACAATGCGATGTTATTCTGACTCCGACATCACCGATTACAGCCTTTCCGATTGGAGATGAAAGTATGCTGCAAAATCCGATAAATATGTATCTCAACGATGTATTTACGGTTTCGGTGAATTTGGCTGGATTACCGGCACTCAGTCTGCCGATAGG
Source organism: Alphaproteobacteria bacterium (assembly GCA_017479985.1). GTDB lineage: Bacteria > Pseudomonadota > Alphaproteobacteria > RF32 > CAG-239 > RUG410. The sequence goes on from JAFVBL010000011.1 coordinate 56,387, forward strand.
GCTTTCCGCAACAGGTCTGCCGTACGGTATGCAGCTTATCGGCAAGCCGTTTGACGAAGGTACGCTGTTCAGTGTGGCGGCAAAAATCGAAACAGATGCAAAGTTTGAAAGGATTTAAACAATGGCTGAATATATTATCGAAACGGCTAAAGGAAAATGGGAAATCGTTGTCGGATTGGAAATTCACTGCCAGATTATATCCAAATCCAAAATTTTCAGCGGTGCTTCAACCGAATTCGGTGATGACCCGAACATTAACGTATCGTTTGTCGATGCAGGTATGCCGGGAATGTTGCCGACACTCAATAAAGAATGTGTACATCAGGCAGTTAAAACAGGATTGGGGTTAAATGCCAAAATCAATAAATATTCCGAATTTTCACGCAAAAATTATTTTTATGCCGATATGCCGACAGATTATCAAATCACACAATTCCGTTATCCGATTGTCGGGGAGGGAGAAATTACGATTGATTTGAGCGACGGAAGTACCAAGAAAATCGGTATCGAACGAATGCATATCGAGCAAGATGCCGGCAAATCCATTCACGATTTAAGCCCGACGAAAAGCTATATTGATTTAAATCGCGCCGGTGTCGGGTTGATGGAAATTGTGACCAAGCCGGATTTCAGGGCACCGGAAGAAGCCGGAGCATTTTTACGTAAATTGCGCTCGATTCTGCGCTATCTCGGTACGTGTGACGGAAATATGGACGAAGGTTCTATGCGTTGCGATGTGAATGTGTCGGTACGTCCGTACGGTTCCGATGAATTGCGTTCACGCAGCGAGATGAAGAACGTTAACAGCGTTAAATTTGTTATGCAAGCTATTGAAAACGAAGCTAAAAGACATATCGAGATTTATGAAAGCGGCGGAACGATTGAACAAGAAACACGTCAGTTTGATCCGACTACAGGACAGAGTAAATTGATGCGCAAGAAAGAATTTGCGCACGATTATCGTTATTTTCCGGAACCTGATTTGCCGCCGTTGATACTTTCTGATGAATATATAGACAGTATACGTGCCGAGATGATTGAACTACCGGACGCAAAAAAACAACGCTTTGTGGAAACACTCGGCTTGACACCGTATGACGCAACGGTTTTATGTGAAAATAAAGAGCACGCGGCATTTTTTGAAAAAGCGGCAGCCGGTCACGATGCCAAAAAAGTGGCAAATTGGATGATGAGCGATTTCTTTGCTATGCTTAACAAAAAACGTTTGGATATCGCCCAAAGTCCGGTCAGTGCAGAAAATCTGGGTAATTTGGTCGAACTTATCAGCAAAGAGGTTATTTCAGGTAAAATCGCCAAAGATGTATTTGAAATTATGAGTGAAACCGGTAAAAGTCCGGAAAAAATCGTTGAGGAAAAAGGCTTGAAACAAGTAACGGATACAGGTGCCATTGAAACTATTATCAATGAAGTCATTGCATCTAATCCGGATAATGTTTCAGCATATAAAAACGGTAAAACAAATTTGGCCGGTTGGTTTGTGGGGCAGGTGATTAAACAATCGCAAGGTAAGGCAAATCCGGCTATTGTCAATAAATTAGTCAGAGAAAAATTGGATAAATAAAATGTGGATGGATACAGAAAATAAAGTGACGCAAGATGAGGTTATTTCGCCTCTCAGTCACGATGTCAGCGGCGCATTTTCCCGCAGCGGCGAATCGAAATCTAAGGAAAAATATAATCCGCTGTGGCTTGATACACTTCTGGTTGTGCTGTTTGTGAGTTTTCTGTATTTTGTTGATTTTATTCTATTTGCCGGTTCCGGAAATTTGGAAGTTTTTAAAAATTCTGTTTTTCCGGTACCCGAAGTATCTGTTATTTTATTGATTATCCCGATTTTTATCGTACTTTTGATTACACCGTTTCATAGTCAAAAACCAATCAAATATGCAGTCGCATCGGTTCTGACATTTTGTTGTATATATATTCTGTTTAGGCAATTTTTCCAATACCACCAGCAATTTGCTATCGGAGCTTATATGATGCCGATTTCTGTTTTGGTCGGGATTATCATAAGTTGTGTCGTTTTTGTGGTTTTTCAACAAGATAAATTGCTGTACAGAGTTTTATTGGTTGTTGCCGCAGCAGTTTTGTTCGGAAACGTTTATTATACGTATTGTTCAAAAAACTCGGAGAATCATGGATTTGAAGAAACATATAATACACAAACGGCCGTAGAGGAATCGAGTAAAAAATTTATTTATTTTTTGTTTCCGAATTTTGTTTCTTCCGCTTATTTGTCATCTTTCGATAATGCAACAGCGCAAAAAACAAACGATTTAATTCAGGGGTTTTATCAAGCTAACGGATTTAAAGTATTTACACAAGCCTATACGCCGGAATACACTTATCTTGAAAATATGGTTCGTTCGTTTAATCCGTCATCGGATAAAAGCAGTAAACAACATATTATGACTACTCAAAAGCTTGATGCATATTGGCGATTCTATAATTTACGAAATGAGTATATATTCCCTCAAAATAATGAATTATATGACTACTTTAAAGAAAAAGATTATCAAATTTCAGCATATAAATCACGTGATTTTGAAATGTGTCGCAAACGTTATGATTATAACGTCAACCGATGTGTCGAAAAAGTAAACAGACCGACGGATTTGAGTAATACGAATTTGCCGGTGCTGACCAGAGCCGGTGTGTTGGCAATGGAATGGCTGTCGAGTATCTTTTCATCAAACAACTTATTCAACGTATATCAATTTTTACACAGATTCGGCTCGTTACCGTTAGGCGGAACCAATTTTAATAATCTGTATGTTCTGGATTCAATCAAGATATTTGATATTTTGGCGAAGAATATACGTCAGGATTCTGGTAAACAAGCATATTTTGTTTTTGCGGACTTACCGTCAAATATGTATATTTATGATGAATTCTGCCATATCAAAGATCGAACAGAGTGGCAAAATATTACGGATATGCCGTGGGAAAACAATAATAACAATACGGAACGTCGTAACGCTTATTTGCAACAAACTCAATGTTTGGTCGGTCAATTAAATAAATTTATCAAAGATTTGAAAAATGACGGATTATTTAATGATACAACCGTTGTGATTCAGGGAACTTCCGGTGTCGGAGATTTTCGAAAAAATATCGAACACGACTCACCCATAGACAGTTTTGTTTACGACAGAATGGTAAATATGGCAATATACGCACCGCAAACCGAGAAAAGTAAAAAAGCCGAAATGATTGATGAGCGTTTTTGTGCAGCCAACCAGATTTTAGCCGAATATCTGTTTGAGGATAAAAAATGCGGTGAGGATTTAACCGGTTTTCACGAAAAAACACGGGAGGGGGTAAACAACCGCCTTAAAGAACTGACCGCAAACGCTAAAGAAAATAAAGTGCAAATATTTGAAAAGTGGTACAAAAATTGGCTTGAGTATGCCGATATATCAGGTTTTGATATGAATTTTCAAACAAAACAAAATCTTTCTGAAGACGGTTTGGACAATCAAGAAACAGAAATTCTTGAAGATGTTGATTTCCCGCAAGAAACTCAGAAAAATTCCGAAGAGAATTTCGGTATTGATGATTTATGATAATAAATTAAGGCAAAAAATAAAATGATGGTTACGGAAAAAATTCGCATTTTTTGCAAAAATCGCCGAGCATTTTGGTCTTTGGTATTATTTTGCGGAATTTTTTGCCTCTCTTTATTTTCCGAATTTATTGCCAATGATAAACCATTGATTGTGAAATATAATAATCAGATTTTATTTCCGTCGTTTATAACTTATTCCGATGAATTTTTCGGCGGTGATTTTCCGACGGCTGCAAATTATAACGATAGGCTGATTAAGGAAAATATTACACAAAACGGTTGGATGATTATGCCGCCGATACCGTATTCTTTCAACACGGTCGACTATTATCTGGGTACGGCGACCCCATCGGCACCGGACAGTAAACATTGGCTCGGAACAGACGAGGAGGGAAGAGATATTGTGGCGCGTCTGTTGTATGGCATCAGGCTGTCAATCGTTTTTGCATTTTTTCTGACCGTTATTTCATCGGCACTCGGTATTTTTATCGGCGCGATTCAAGGATATTTCGGAGGTAAAACAGATCTTATTTTTCAAAGGCTTATAGAAATTTGGGATTCTCTGCCGCAGTTATTTATTCTTATTATTATTGCCAGTGTGTTTTTGCCGACATTTTGGAGTTTACTGGTTATTTTGCTTTTATTTTCTTGGACGGGATTGACCGGAATGGTACGTGCGGAATTTCTTCGGCTTCGTAATTTTGAATTTGTAAAAGCAGCCAAAGTTCTCGGGGTCAGCAACTTTCGCATTATGTTCAGACATATTCTGCCGAATGCGTTGGTGACATCGGTGACTTTTATTCCTTTTATTATGGCAGAAGCGATTACTTCCTTGAGTGCGCTTGATTTTTTAGGCTTAGGTTTGCCGACAGACTATCCGTCGCTCGGAGATTTGGTGCGGCAAGGCAAAGACAATTTACAGGCACCGTGGATCGGTATCAGTATTTTTGTGGTACTTTCCGGATTACTTTCAATGCTTATTTTTATAGGTGAGGGGATTCGTGATGCTTTAGATACAAGGAAAAACGGATGAGCTTATTGGAAATTAAACATTTATCAGTCACCTTCAATAGTCGAGAAAATACAAAATTTCAAGCTGTTAAAGATATAAACCTAAAGTTAGAACAGGGCGAGATTCTCGGGATTGTCGGTGAATCCGGCTCCGGAAAATCTGTCACGGCACTATCTGTTCTGGGGTTATTACCGTATCCGAAAGCAGAGCATACTGCAAACTCATCAATTATTTTTGAAAATCAGGAACTTATAGGATTAAATGATAAGAAATTTCAGACAATACGCGGCAATAAAATAGCTTTTATTTTTCAAGAACCGATGTCGTCATTGAATCCTTTGCATAAAATCGGTAAACAAATTTCCGAAAGCTTGAAATTGCATCAAAATTTAAGCAATGATGAAATAAAAAAACGCACTCTGGAGTTGCTTGAAGCTGTAAAGATTCCCAATCCCGAAGAAAAGATGAATGCGTATCCGTTTGAATTATCCGGCGGTCAGCGTCAACGCGTTATGATAGCGATGGCGATTGCCAATAATCCGCAAATTTTGATTGCAGACGAACCGACAACAGCATTAGATGTTACTATTCAAGAACAAATTATTGATTTATTGATGGAATTAAAGCAAAAATTGGGAATGGCTATTATTTTTATCAGCCATAATTTAAGGCTTGTCCACAAAATAGCAGATAATATCGCGGTAATGTATCAGGGGAAAATCGTTGAATACGGAACGTCGGAGCAAATATTCAATAACCCGCATCATAATTATACAAAAAAGTTAATTTCATCAAATTCTTTATTGAATTTACAAGATAAAATAAATACAAACGTAATTCTGAAAGCCGAAAATATTTCAGTTACTTTTCCGCTTAAAAAAAATATATGGGGAAGGGTGATTAAAGAACTGAAAGCTGTTGATAATATCAGCTTAAACCTTAATCAAGGAGAAACTTTGGGAATTGTCGGAGAGTCCGGATCTGGAAAAACAACCTTAGCAATGTCGATTGTTAATCTGATTAAGCACTCCGGAGAAATATACATAAAAAACAATGAGATATTTAATGAAGTTAATTATTTTACAAAAGATCTTCAATTTGTTTTTCAAGACCCATACAACTCATTGAATCCGCGTATGAATATTTCACAGATTATCGGTGAAGGTCTGACTGTTCATTATCCGCAACTCGACAAATCGGAATCTCTGGAACGAATTAAACAAATTGTACGCGAAGTTGAACTGGATGAAAGCATTTTAAATAAATATCCGCACGAATTTTCCGGCGGGCAGCGCCAGAGAATAGCGTTGGCACGTGCATTGGTTCTAAATCCTAAAATCGTTATTTTAGATGAGCCGACATCTGCACTTGATGTTACGGTTCAAGCGCAAGTTATTATGTTGTTAAAACAACTGCAACGTAAGTACGGTTTGTCATATATTTTTATTTCGCACGATATGAATGCGGTGCGCGCAATGTCGCATCAGATTCTGGTAATGAAGGACGGTAAGGTTATTGAGAGCGGTTCAACGGAAAACATATTTAACAATCCGCAACATACATATACCAAGCAACTTATTCGTGCGTCAATTTTATAGGAGAAATTTATGCAACTTGGCAGAATGATTATGAAATTGGTAAAAGCAATTTTTCTGGCGTGTTTTGCAATATTAAGACATTGTTACTGGTTGCTTGCATTTTTGCTTTTATATTGGATGTTGAAACATTCATAACTCAATTGTTTTGATTTTATTTAAAATAGTTGTAATACGTAATTTTCCTATATTTCGCTTTATAAAACTATTCATAATATATATTATGCGACAAATAATATTATCAGAATGAGGATTTTTTATTTTATAACATTTCCATATTCCCTTGTGCGTCTAAAAACTTTATTTGCGCTATACAAAGGTCAGTTACCTAAACTCGCATACGCACAGCGCTGCGAAAGGTATGACTTTATCTTTACACGACAGTATATTGTATGGCAGGAGATTCTTCGACTGCCCAATAATGACGTGTTTTGTTTTTTAGGAGATTGTTCAAGGTCGTCTTCGCCTTCTCGCTTACGCAAGAATGACTTGTTTTTATACAACATCTTCCTTAAAAATGGTTGACAAATTCAACAAAACAAGTTATACTATTATAAAGGAGTAAAAAAATGACTGTCGGTGTTAAAGATATATCCGTTACGGATAAGCTGAAAGAAATAAAAAAACGTGTGTTACCGCAATGTCCGCCGTTGCCGATGACAAATATCGACAATAATATGGCGGCGCACATTGTCTATACACAAAATGCAGACAACAAAAAATTAAAAAATTATGCGGTTAAAATGAAATTTGCCGATGTTTTTGATATTATCCGACAGAACTTCAAAAACTATACCACAAAAGCAGCACATCATTTAAACTCTCGTTTTATACAGCCTGATGCCGAACAAGAACTCATCGACTTGCATTATAAAGGTGATGAAAAATTGCACCGTTTGATGCTGTATTTGGATATTGCACTCAAAGATTTTGAAAAAAATGTCGCACGTTTTATGCCGAATACGGAAAATACCGACTATAAATTGGATATTTCCGTCAGCGGTATGGATAAATCTGATATTCGGATTGGATTTAAAAATGCCGAAGGTAAACAAATCGGGCCTTTTTTAAGCACACACGTTACAACCTCGCCGTTGGACAGATATGATATGCTGACCGTAAATATCGGATATATCGATAAGCATAAACAGCCGATTCTGACACACACTTTCAGCTATGATGTGTTAGAAAACGCCGATATTATGGCAGAACAACGCGGTGATAAATCGTATTTGAAAACAACGGAACAAATTCGACACGATAAATTTAAAGATATGTCCGTTAAAGCAAATAAAGAACGCTTGCGGAGCAAAAGAAATTCTCTTGAAATATAAAAAAGGGGCAATAAATCCCCTTTCCTTTTGCCGTTTTGTAATCAGCTGAATCAATCGGCAATTGTGATATTGCGTTTTCCCGCAAGTGATTCTTTTATAAACTCAAGTTGTTCCATAACCATTGCGTTATCGGCATATTTTTCAAATGCCGCATCAACACGCTCGGCAAATGTTCCGTCTTTGCCGCGGAAAATATACATAAATGCACGTGTGCAAGCCTTGATGGTCTTTTCATCAATTCCGCTGCGGCTCATACCGATAACGTTCAGACCGCGCAAACTTGCCGGCATACCGTTGGCAATACCAAACGGAATAATATCACGTGCCACACCGGAAACGCCGCCAACCATAGCCTTACGCCCGATATGCACAAATTGATGCACGGCACAGTTGCCGCCCAAAATCACGCCGTCACCCAAATGAACGTGTCCGCCGATAACCGCATTGTTGGTCATAATCACATTGTTGCCGACCACGCAATCGTGTGCAATATGCGAGTTAATCATAAACATACCGCCATCGCCGACCACAGTCGTAAAATGCTCCTTCGGCGTACCGGAATGCATTGTTACGTTTTCGCGGATAATATTGTTTTTGCCGATAATCAATTTTGCTTCCGATTGAAATTCGTTGCCGTGATCCTGCGGTCCGCACCCCAAGCGTGCGCCCGGAAACACGATTGTTCCCTCGCCGATTGTGGTGTTGCCGTAAACGGTAACCTGTCCCAAAAGCTTAACATTTTCGCCGATTTTTGCTTGTGAACTAATCCAGCACATCGGGCCGATTTCGGCAGTAGGTGCAATTTGTGCACCATCTTCAATAATTGCGGTTGCGTGAATTTTAGCCATAATTTTATCCTTTCTGAATGTTTTATCTTTGTTTAATCACAGCATAAAAAACTTGCACCGATTATGCAACACACAAAAAGTTACGTTTTATTTCTGCTGCAAAAAAATTGCAGTGTTGACATTTGTTGTAAATCCATTTATTGTGGATGTTAGGTGTGGGAGACCATACTCAGGGCATCGAAAACCCTACCATTAAATTCAGTAGTCGTCGGAGCATAGACGACTTAAATATATATGCCGGCTTCTGTCCTTTTTTAAAGGGCGGATGTCGGCTGAATAAGGCTATGCCGAATAAGCCGAGCCGCTTTTTATCTATTTTAATGACGGTTGCTAACATCCGCCCGCTTTCTTTTCGAAAGTGGGTTTTTTATTAACCCTAAAACAGGATGTTGCGACAATGGCAAATAACACGCTAAAGTTAGCAAAAAAGAATAAAAACGATGAGTTTTATACACGGCTTGAAGATATTGAAAATGAGCTCTGCCATTATAAGGCATTTTTTAAAGGTAAAACCGTTTTCTGCAACTGCGATGACCCGCGAAAAAGTAATTTTTTTCACTATTTCAGCTACAATTTTGAGCATTTGGGATTGAAAAAACTAATTACCACTTGTTACAAAAGTCAAAACAGCGATTTGTTTTCGCAAAACGACAGCGAACAGGCTGTTTATTTGGAATATACCGGCGATAAAAACGGTAACAAAATCCCCGACATTGAAGAAATCGGTATCAAACCGCTTAAAGGCGACGGTGATTTCCGCAGCCCTGAATGTATCGAACTCTTAAAACAAGCCGACGTAGTAGTGACTAATCCGCCGTTTTCACTGTTTCGCGAATATGTGGCGCAACTTATGGAATATAATAAAAAGTTTCTGATTATCGGCAACAAAAATGCTATTACCTACAAAGAAGTATTTCCATTGATTAAAGAGAATAAATTATGGTTAGGTTATGGTTTTAACAGTGGAAATGCCTATTTTTACACCAGTCCTGACAAAGATTATGCTGAGGGTGTTTATGACTCTATTACAGGATTAGTTAAATTTAGAAATTGTGGGTGGTTTACAAATATAGAAACAAGCAAACGTTATGAAGATTTAGACCTTTATAAAAAATATACGCCGGAAGAATATCCCAAATATAATAATTACGATGCCATAAATGTGGATAAAACAAGTGAAATTCCTATTGACTATGATGGCGTTATGGGGGTTCCTATTACATTTTTAGATAGGTATAATCCCAATCAATTTGAAATCATTAACGCAAATGATATTCGACGCAACAATAACGTTCCACTAAAGTCACACGGCCTTATCAAAGATAAAGACGGATTATTGGAAGACGGAAGAATTACTTATGCCCGTATCTTAATTAAACGAAAGAGGTAAAAATGAAAATTGAATTACATAATATTAAAGTGCGCGAGGTCATCAATGGCTATATCAACAGTGATGAAGAAGGGGTGGTCGGTTATGGCGGTAAGCTCAATATCCGCCCGAAATATCAACGCGAATACATTTATGATGATAAGCACAAAATC
>JAFVBL010000012.1 GCA_017479985.1 Alphaproteobacteria bacterium
AGATTTACCAGAACAAATGGAATTACCGAGGGATTTCACAGGAAAATGAAGCTGATACAAAGGCGAGCGTACGGTTTTAGAAATTTTGAAAATTATCGCTTGCGTGTTAGGATTTTATGTGCTTAAATTAACTTATTAGAGGTCAAACTGATGACTTTTACTTTTTATAATTTTTTACTCTTGCCCCCAACTTTGACGATGAACCTGTCAATTTCAAAAAGCAAAGATTCGAACTCAGCTAACTTATTGATTTAAAAAGAAAAAACAGCCATTTTGCAGGCTGTTGTTTGTATTGGTGATCCCAACGGGACTCGAACCCATATTGCCACCGTGAAAGGGTGATGTCCTAACCATTAGACGATGGGACCACATTTCATAAACAAGGCATATATACCCGTAATTTTTACAAACGTCAAGAACTTTTTTATAAAAAAACAAAATTTTTTGCATTTTTAAATAAAAAAATTGCTAACCATCGGATATTCATAGTTTTCTTGCTTTAATTTTTTCGCACCATTAAACAATTTTGGCAGATAGAGCAAAATAAATTAACCTATTCCCTACTCCGTCAATTCAATCAGCGCACCGATGGCATCATAACCGTCATCCGCATTTTCGGAATTATCCTCCTCTGCAGGCTGTTTTTTGCCGGTTGAATAATGTGATGTCCCGACCTTGATAAGCGCACCGATATCATCTTTAGGCTGCTGTACCGGCAAATATTTGGGAGCTCCTGCCGGCGTATCCTTAACGGTTGTCAGCATAATATCGTGCCAGATTTCTGCAGGCAAATTCCCGCCCCCGATTTTGTTCATCGGCTTATCATTATCATTACCGACCCAAACAGCGGCAACATATTTATTGGTCCAACCGATAAACCAAGCATCGCGATAATTCTGAGTGGTACCTGTTTTTCCGGCGGCAAAAACAGGTAACTTCGCCTTCCGCCCCGTTCCCTGATTGATAACGGCCTCAAGCATCTGTGTCAAGTTCAATACATCATTTGATTTAAGGATTTGTGTCGGTTTCTCTGCCGCACGAACATACAACTGACGTCCGTCCTGTGTTGCCACTTCGTTAATCGTGTGCGGCCACACCTGATACCCGCCGTTGGCAAGCGTTGTGTATGCGGTTGCCATATCAATTACTTTTACGCCGTTTGTTCCGAGCACCATTGACGGTGTTAATGATAAATTTGTCGTAATCCCCATTTTATGCGCATTTGTCGCGATATCTTTCAAATAAAGTTCGCGTGAAAGATGTACCGTTGCCGCATTGAGCGACTGTGCCAGTGCATAAGTCAAAGAAACACTGCCGTAATAGCGTTTGGTATAGTTTTCCGGTTTCCATTTTCCGACCGTAATCGGTTCATCGGCAATAATACTTGCAGGTGTAAAGCCGATTTGCAAGGCTGCTAAATACACAAACGGCTTGAATGCCGAACCGGCCTGCCGTACTGCTTGAGCCGCACGATTAAACTGACTGCGGTTATAATCCGTACCGCCGACCATCGCCTTGACTGCTCCCGTTTTATCCATAATGACCACTGCGCCTTCACTGACATTTTTATCCTTTGCCGCAGCAATTTTTTCGCGCAAGATTCGCTCGGCGGTTTCTTGCAATTTCTGGTCAAGTGTCGTCATAACCACAATATCTTCACTGCGTTCACCGATAAAATCATTGACTTCATCATACACATATTGCGCAAAATGTTTACCGCCCGTCACACGATATTGCTGCCCGTTATTTACCGGCAGCTTCAATGCCTGACGATATGCCGCATCATTCAGAAATTTGTATTTTTTCATATTTTGCAATACAACATCGGCACGCTTCAAGGCGTTTTCGCGTTTTAAAATCGGATTATAGCGATTCGGCGCTTTCAGCATACCCGCCAAAATTGCCGCTTCACGCACATTGAGTTCGTCTACACTTTTGTTGAAATACCAATTTGCCGCCGCTGCCGCACCATAATTACCGGAACCGAAATAAACCCGATTGAGATACAGTGCCATAATCTGATTTTTAGAAAATTTCCTTTCAAGCCAAAGAGATAAGATAAGTTCTTGAACTTTTCGTTTAACCGTTTTATTCGGTGTCAGAAAAATATTTTTTGCAACCTGCTGCGTTATTGTTGAAGCCCCTTGTGCATAACGTTTGCGAAAAATATTGGTAAACACGGCACGCGTAAAACCAAACACATCAAATCCGAAATGCTTATAAAAACGATGATCTTCGATTGCAATCACGGCATCGGTCAGATTCTTCGGCAGATTGTCGGGATAAATAACCTGCGCATAAACATTGCCGAATTTTGCGATATCGTTGCCGTTTTCCGCCATAATCACAGTTGACGGTTGCCGTGTTTGCGCCACCGCTTTCTGCATATTCGGCATCGTCAAATAACAATAAAAAACATACCCGCATACAACTAAAAACAGTATAAACCCGACAATCAACGCCCATTTAAACAAACGCCATTTCCACGATGCGCGATGTGATGTTTTTTTACGCGCCGCGGCTGTTTTAACTGAGCTTCCGGCTCGTGACGATGACGGATTCTGCCGGCGTGCCGTTGTCGGCGACTGTCTTTGAGTTATTTGAGTTTTGCGTGTTGAAACTTGCGCTCGCCCGCCCCCTGCCGTACGTTTTGCCGATGCCGATTTTGATTGCGTATTATTTGTTTTTCTTGTTGTCTGAACCATTTTTTCCTCGTTTGATTGCCGATAATTATATCCGACGGAAGTTAAAGAATTTATAAAGTTTGGGAGCAAATTTAAAAATACTTGGCGAACAAATGAAACGCGTGTATATTACCATTCAAGGAGAAAAAATATGAGTAAAGTTTGTTTGATAGACGGTTCGGGATATATTTTCCGCGCATTTTATGCCTTGCCGACAATGACGGCGCCGGACGGCACACCGGTCAATGCCGTATATGGTTTTATTACAATGTTTATGCGCCTGTTGCAAAAAATTCCGTGCGATTATTGCGTGGTACTGTTTGACGCCAAACGTCAAAACTTTCGTAATGAATATCTGCCCGAATATAAAGCCAACCGCGCTGAAATACCGGAACTATTGGTACCGCAATTTGATTTGATTCATCAGGCGGTAGAAATAATGGGTTTGCCTTATGTGATTCAGGAAGGCTACGAAGCCGACGATTTGATTGCCACTTATGCACGGCAGGCTCAAGAACGCGGATTGGAAACGGTGGTCGTATCGGCAGACAAAGATTTGATGCAGCTGATTAAAGACGGAGTCGAATATTATGACGGTATGAAAGACAAATTCTACACTCCGGAAGATGTCAAGGAAAAATTCGGTGTTTATCCGGACAAGGTGGTTGATGTACAAGCACTTTCGGGCGATAAAATCGATAATATACCGGGGGTACCGGGGATTGGACCGAAAACGGCGGCGGAGCTGGTTAATGAATACGGTTCATTGCACAGGGTTTTGGAAAATGCCGATAAAATCAAACAGCAAAAACGCCGCGAATTATTGATTGCCAACAAAGAAGCGGCGGAAATCTCACTTAAATTGGTAACATTGAAAACCGATGTACCGGTTGAACATCAACTTGATGAGTTTAAGTGCAAAATTCCTTTAATAAAACAACTATTTGATTTTGTTGATAAATACAATTTCAAAAGCATACGGCCGAAACTTGAAAAATGGGTGGAAGAACGCCAAATCATACTCGGTACGAAAATTGCGGAAAAAAGTATTGTACCGGAACCCCGATATGCCGAAATCACTACCCGCAAACAGCTTGAAGAAGTGTATCGAGAAATTAAAAACACCGGAGAAACTGCCTTTCAAACATTGTTCGACGGCGAAAAAACAGTCGGTATCAGTTTAAGCACTGAGCCGTATCGCGCTTGGTATCTGCCTGTACCGCAGCAAAACACGGGCGGTGATTTGTTCAGTTTTGAAACCGCAACACATTCCGAACTTGAATTTGAAACAGTTTGCAAATTCTTAAAGACCGTGTTTAACGACACCGATATTCTGAAAATTGCCGCAGATATCAAACCCCAATGGCACAGACTCAATGCTTTATGCGGCGAGGTTCTTGATCTATGGCCGTATGATGACTTGGCGATTATGTCGTATGACTTGGACAGCTCCGAGCACGAGCACAATCTGCCGACTTTAAGCGCAATGTTTTTAGATGAAATATTGGCAGAACCTAAAAACTCGGGCAAAAAAACAACGTTTGATTTTAAGGCGGAAGAATACGGCGATTATATCTATCAAACGTCCGATTTTGCAATAAGGCTATACCCTGTTTTGAAAAAACGCCTGTTTGACGAACATAAAAATTATGTGTATGAAGTATTGGACCGCCGATTGGCTCAAGTACTGATGAAAATGGAACACGCCGGTGTTGTAATCAACAATAAAACGCTTGCCGAGCTGGATATCGAATTTAAAGCAAAAATGCAAACAATAGAGAAAGAAGTTTTTGCACTGGCAGGAGAAGAATTTAATCTCAATTCACCGGCACAAATCGGCGAATTATTGTTCGAGAAAATGGGCTTAAAAGGCAAAAAAACGGCAACCGGAAAATACAATACGGGCGCCGAAGTGCTTGAACAACTGGCGGAAGAATATGAAATTGCCGCAAAAATACTTGAATGGCGCAGCTATGCCAAACTAAAATCAACTTATACAACCGCACTTTTGGAGGCTCGCGACCAAGATAACCGCGTGCATACCACTTTTTCGCAAACTGTTGTCAACACCGGCCGCTTGGCATCATCTAACCCGAATTTGCAAAATATTCCGAACCGCACCGATATCGGCCGTAAAATCCGTGCCTGTTTTGAAGCAAAAAAAGGATATAAACTTGTGGCGGCGGATTACAGTCAAATGGAACTGCGGCTGATGGCCTCAGTTGCAGATGTAAAGGCGTTAAAGGAAGCATTTGCAATCGGTGCGGATATTCACGCGGCAACGGCGGCCCGTGTTTTCGGCCTGTCGCAGGACAATGTTGACCGCGAGCATCGCAGCCGCGCCAAAGCCATCAATTTCGGTATTATTTACGGTATTTCACAATTCGGACTTGCCAAACAAATCGGCGTTTCACGCGATACAGCCAAACAATATATAGATTCATATTTTAAAATTATGCCGGAAATTAAGAAGTTTATGGAGCAAACAACCGAGTTTGCACATCGTCACGGCTATGTGGAAACACCTTACGGCAGAAAGTGTGCGCTTGCCGGAATTAACGACACCAATCAGCGGTTGGTTTCTTTTGCCGAACGTGCCGCGATAAATGCGCCGATTCAGGGCGGTGCGGCAGATATTGTCAAACTGGCGATGCAAAGAATAGATACGGCACTGGCCGCACAAAATCTTGATGCACGCCTGTTGTTGCAAGTTCACGATGAATTGGTGGTGGAAGCAAGTGAAAAAGACGCACCGAAAGTCGCGGCATTGATGAAAGAAATTATGGAAAATGCGGCAGATACCGCCGTCAAAATGGAGGCAAGCGTCGGCATCGGCGACAAATGGAACGACGCACACTGAAAAAAGAACGGCTTGCACCTTTCAAAATACAAGCCGTCTTGTTAGAAACTCCACACAATAATATCGTTCTGCTGCCGTTATCAACGACACTCACGGCAACAAAAAAGCCATCTCGCGAGAGATGACTGGAAGTTCGAAACCACTACATAGAAATGGTGCGGCATATTCACCGCAACGGTTTATTTTGCCAGCCTTCCAGCCTACGCCGAAAAGCCGTTTTATCGTCCGACAGACGCTATGTAAATGAGGTTTCGACACCTCCGGCAGACCTCTCCGCCTGTAAATATTTATAAAATAAAAAATCCGTATTGTAAAGCTAATTTTATGATCTTCATCGTCACGCTTTTAACTAAAATTTAGATTTTATCTGCTAAAAAATATGACATAAAAAACATTTTAAGGGGATAAAAGATGAAAAAAAGTTTACTTTTCGCCGCAACGGCACTGCTGTTTGCTTCTGTTGCCAATGCCGGTCCGCTGACACCTTATGTCGGTTTTGATTATGTGAATATGGCACCTAACGTGGCCGATTCTTTGCCGGAAAACTATGATGTCGGCAGTATCAATGCCGGTTTGCGTTATGATAATGCGGGTGCTCTCGAACTGTTCTACAGCCGCTCAATGCGCGAAAAAAGCAATAACGGTAATATGGTAACGCGCGGCCGCCTCAACGGTTACGGGGCCGACTTGCTTATTAGCGGTTATGATTTCAGTCAGGCTTCGATTCTGGGATCGGTCGGATACGGTCGTTTTACCACAAAAATGCGTGACCAAGGCGGCAACCGCAATGAGACGGGCAATGTTGTGCGTTTAGGTGTCGGCGGTGAAATCAACCCGACTCTGAACTGGGGTTTCCGTGCAATGTTCCGCTATTCTCTGGCTGACAGCGAGGCTTTTAAAAACGCCAAAGAATTTTCTGTCGGCGCGCGCTACTATTTTTATTGATTAAGCAAGAAATAAACACTCACAAACGCCGCTAACTCCGGCGTTTTTTTTGTCCCGAAAAATAAAATAGAGTGCCGATTCCAAACCGACACTCCGTTACTTTATGCAAAAATTCTGAATTATCGTTTTTCCATTAAATTATTTTATCTATAAGTTATGTTAAATTTCTCCGATAATTCTTTCTAAATCCTTTAAATGCCACTTAACATCTTTTTTCAGTTGCTTATATTTTTTGCGTGTTTTACCGAAAGTCAAGTTGGATAAAATCTTAAATTTCCAGAAAAGCCATTTATCGTGGTAATAATTGAAAATGTCTTTAAGAAACTTCTCATCAATGGAACTTTTCGTTGGTGTTGTCAACACATTTCCTCTGCATAATTCACGCATAAAAATTTCGTAAAACGGTGTTTTTCTGGCATATTTCCACCAAACATCAGCATACGTATGATAAGGATTTTTCCACGGTTTTTCGTGTGAGGTGTAATGAATAATATACGGCATTACATCCGGATTTTCGCACAAATTAACCAATTCAGCGGACAAATTTTTCTTAAAATCGGTAAAGAAAATTTTGATATGCCACTGATAATTCCAAATTGGTGGTAATAAGAAATAATTATTTTCAAAAGCCACGTTCATCACATTTTGATCATGAAAAAAGCGATTGTTTCGCTCTGCCAAATCAATGAGATATTCGAACTCTATCTCATTAAAACCGGCAATATCAATAATCATAACGCCGGAGTTAAAATAATGCGGAATGTCAAAGAAGCCTAATGTATCATTCATATACTTTTTGAAATTCTGCCACATTTTAGCATTAAATCCTTGGCTTTCTAAACTATTGCAAACTACGGTATCTAATGCTGCTGCAATCGGATAACATTGTATATCCGTATAAAATAACTCGGCGATATCTTGTGTCACGACCAAATCACAGTCTAAATATAAAATCCGATCGTATTCAGCAAAAATCTTGCCAACAAAAAGCCGGAAGTATGCCGAAAGTGTAATATGGTTTGCAGTAAACAATTTATCCAATGCATATTTTTGAGCATATTCATTCATATTAAAAAAACGAATGGTAATATTTGGAAAATTTCTGACAAGTGATAGAATAAAGCGCTTTTGGTAATCATAAATTTCTTGGTATAAAATAACAATATCATAGTTGTAATTAAGCGAACTATTTTCAATAATTGAAGCAATCGTTACCGATAAATATGGTATATAATTTTTATCTGTAGAAAATACCAAATTGACACTTTTATCCTTATAAGCCGGATGGACATTTTCCACATCATAAGAGTTATAAGCATTAAAGGCAAAATAGTTTCTATTTACAAGTAATTCGTAATTTTTTTCTTCACTTGTTTCTAAATCAAAATCAGAAACCTTAAATTGTGATAAGAAAGCAGCATATTCGTCTATTACTCTTTGTTTGCTTTGCCAATTTTCCACCGGAAAACATTTTATCAACCAGTTAAGTTTGCCAAGATACGATTTGATATATAGAGATTTGTATTCATTCCATTTATCACCGGATATCAAATTTTGGTATATAATATTGTTTGCTTGAAAAGATTCTTCAAGATGCTTGCTTTGATGCCGGAGAACCGCATCAATACTGGAGCCTTCACGCCGCAGATAATTCATCAGCTTAGGAGTATGAAAATAGAGGTACTTTGCTCTTGTCATCCAGTGCCAGAAAAAGCAAAAGTCCTCAGAAACTCGGATATTTTCCGGAAAACGTAAACCGATTTCATCAATAAATGATTTGCGGAAAATCTTGTCCCAGCAATTAACGGAAAATGCACGAATCATCTCCGGCATAACTTTTTTCTTGCCTCGCCATTTCATCTTGAAATAAGCATCATCGCTTTCCTTTAGTTCTTCAAATGTTTCATAAACAACATTGACGCCAAAACACGCAACATCAACATCATTATGCTTTTCCATAATGTTATACATTTCTTCACAACAAATCGACTCATAATAATCATCTGAATCCAAAAATTGAATATACTTTCCCTTGGCGACTTCCAAACCGTGGTTGCGTGCGCCGCCTTGTCCTTTGTTTTGCTGATTAACGACAATGATACGAGAATCTTTGGCAGCATATTCTTTTAGAATCATCAAAGAATCATCTGTTGAACCGTCGTTAATACAGATAATTTCAATATCTTCAAGCGTCTGTTTTATTAAACTTTCTAAACATTTTCCTAAATAGTTCCGCACATTATACACCGGCACAATAATCGAAACTTTCGGCTGATTGACATCTGTTTTCTTTTTCATACCATCCTCTTATGTTCAAAATTCAAATAAAAAAACCCGCTCAAAAAAAGCGGGCGGATGTTCAGAAACCGTCAAATATTCATAAAAAAAGCGGCTCGGCCTATTCGGCGTATAGCCTTATTTAGCCGACATCCGCCCTTTTAAGAGGCAGAAGCCGGCATACAAGTTTTAAGTCGCTTATGCTCCAGCGACTTATGAATATTTGATAGGGGTTCTGAAGCCCTAAATACAATCTCTTGTATCTGTTTCTTATTTAAACGAAACAGTCAATATTGTCAATCAATATTTATCAAAAATACAAACAAAGACGCAGCCATTCCTGTCTGCACTTTCTGAAATATGCCTCACTCACTTAAACAAATCGGCGACTTTATCAAAAAATCCCTTAATTTCAGGCTGACAGGTTTCATCTTTACTCTCGGCGCGAAAAGCCTCCATCAGCTCTTTTTGCTTATCGCTCAATTTGGTCGGAATCACCACTTTCACATTAACAAACAAATCGCCGCGCTTTTCCGAATCATAAAGACGCATTCCCTCACCTTTAACTTTTATCAGCGTATCGTTTTGCGTTCCGGCAGGCACTTCCACCGCAACTTTTTCACCGTCGATTCCCGGAATCTCAACTTTGCCGCCCAAAATTGCGCAACTCACAGAAATCGGCACCGCCGTATACAAATCCGCACCGTTACGTTCATACAGCTTATGCGGCTCTACCGCTATTGCCACGTACAAATCGCCGTTTTCTCCGCCGTGCACACCGGCCATACCTTCACCGGCAATACGGATTCGCATATTTGTTTCAACGCCGGGTTTGATTTTGACCTTAATCTTGCGATTAACCTTTTTCTGCCCCATACCCTTACATTCCGGACACGGGTCACTCACGGCATAACCGCTGCCTCCGCAAGTCGGACACGTTGTTTCAAAAACAAAGAACCCGCCTTGTTGCCGACGCACTTTACCGCTGCCGTGACAAGTCGGACATTCCGCCGGCTTTTCTCCGTTTTTGGTACCGTGACCGTGACAGGTTTCGCAATTTTCGGTTGTCGGATATGTAATTTCCTCTTCACAACCGTTAAATGCCTTTTCGAGCGTTATATTCAGATTATACCGCAAATCGCTGCCGCGTTGTTCATACGCCGCTTTACCGCCGCGCCCTCTGCCGCCGCCCATAAATTCTGAAAATATATCATTAAATACATCGGCAAAACCGCCGGAAAAATCAAATCCGCCGGCGCCCATACCGCCCATTCCGCTGACGCCTTCTTTGCCGTAATGATCGTATGCGGCACGTTTCTGGTCGTCTTTTAAAACCTCGTATGCTTCGTTAATCTGCTTAAATTTCTGCTCGGCATCTTTATCTCCCGGATTGCGGTCAGGGTGATATTTCATTGCCTGTTTGCGAAACGCACGTTTAATCTCGTCTTGTGAAGCAGTCTTATCCACTTCCAATAAGTCATAGTATTCCGTATCTGCCATTTTCCACTCGTTAAATTATCTCTAATGTTCGTTATTTAGAGTTTTTATTTTGCAAATGCAAGAGGGTTCACGCTTATCAACAACCGGAAATCGTCAAACCAAACGCGAATTATCTATCGCCGCCTTTACAAACGCCACAAATAACGGATGCGGCGCAAACGGACGCGATTTCAATTCAGGGTGAAACTGCACGCCGATAAACCACGGATGGTCCGGATGTTCGACAATTTCCGGCAATTTACCGTCCGGTGATGTTCCGGTAATAAACATACCGGCTTTTTGCAGCATATCTTTATATTTGATATTGACTTCATAGCGATGCCGATGGCGTTCGAAAATCTTATCCGTGCCGTAAATCTGTGCCGCTTTGGAGTTAGGTTTAAGCATACACTCATAAGCCCCCAAACGCATTGTACCGCCTAAATCCCCGTCTTTATGACGAATCTGCTTGGCGCCGTCCTTATCCCATTCGGTCATCAATCCGATAACCGGCTCGCAATTTTCATCAAGCTCGGTCGTATTGGCATTTTTGATTCCGCACAAATTACGCATTGTTTCAATTACCGCCATCTGCATACCGAAACAGATGCCCAAAAACGGAATCTTCTGCTCGCGTGCATATTGTATGGCGTTAATCATTCCTTGCGTACCGCGAAGTCCGAACCCGCCGGGTACCAAAACCGCACTCACATCATTGAGAATTTCCGCCGGCGCTTGCGTTTCGAGTTGCTCGGAATCCACCCACTTGATGCGCACCTTGTACTTATTGGCAATACCGCCGTGAATAAGTGCTTCGTGCAATGATTTATACGCTTCCAGCAACATCATATATTTACCGACCACGGCGATTCGCACCTCACCTTCCGGCGCCTTCAAAATATCAACAATATTCTGCCAGCGGCTCAAATCCGTCGGCTTATCGTACGGTAAATTAAAGTGTTTGCATACTTGTCTGTCCATTCCCTCTGCCGAATACGCAAGCGGCACCTGATAAATACTCGCTGCGTCCATCGCCGTAATCACGTTTTCTTCACGGATATTGCAGAACAGTGCCAACTTTCTCTTTTCGTTTTCCGGAATTGCCATCTGCGTGCGGCACAGAATCATATCCGGCTGAATTCCGTATTCCTGTAATTTTTTCACCGAGTGTTGCGTCGGTTTGGTCTTCAGCTCGCCTGCCGTCGGAATAAAAGGCAACAGCGTCACGTGCACAAACATTGTGCGCTCGCGTCCCAATTCATACGCCACCTGACGAATCGTTTCCAGATACGGTTGCCCTTCGATATCTCCGACCGTACCGCCGATTTCACACAGCACAAAATCTTCATCGGTGATATCGGATAAAATAAACTCTTTAATTTCGTTTGTAACGTGCGGAATAACCTGAATGGTCGACCCCAAATAATAGCCGTGACGCTCTTTTTCAATCACGCGCTGATAAATTTTTCCGGTTGTAATGCTGTCGGTACGCTTTGCCGGTACACCCGAAAAACGCTCGTAGTGCCCTAAATCCAAGTCAGCCTCGGTCCCGTCATCGGTTACAAACACTTCACCGTGCTGACACGGATTCATCGTTCCCGGATCGACATTAAGATACGGGTCCAACTTGCGCAGACGAACTTTATAACCTCTGGCCTGCAAAATTGCCGCGAGCGAGGCAGATGCTAAACCTTTGCCGAGTGACGACACCACACCGCCGGTTATAAAAATAAATTTAGAATTCGGATTCACTTTAATCTCAGACATTACATTTTTCCTTATGCAAAAAGTTCATAAAAAAGTGACAAAGGCACTTATGAGTTAAGTGCCTTATGTCTGCTTAAATTTATCAAATTATTTACTCCGCAACCGGAACTTCAGGTTCGGAAGCTTCTTCCGGCGCCGCAGGTTCTGCCGGTATGTTTGCCGCAGGAGCCTCTGAACTTGCCGGCTGCTGTTGTGTCGCCGCATTTGCCGCAACATTGTCCACAACAGATGTTTGTACAACTTCCATACGGCTGAAATAAATCGAAATCGCCAAGCTCAGACCAAAGAACAGTGTAGCCAACACAGCCGTAATACGTGTCAGAATATTTCCTTTACTGCGTGCACTCAGCAAACCGCCGATATCACCGCCGCCCAAACCGCTCAGCGCACCGCCGTTGGAACGTTGCATCAAAATCACGGCAACCAAAAAAATTGCGACAATCAATTGTAAAACTAATAACACGGAACTCATTTTTACCTCCTTTAATTATTTTGCGGCATTTTTTGCAATATTGATAAAATCCTCGGCTTTCAGGCTGGCACCGCCAATCAGCGCACCATCGACATCAGGCAACGAAAGCAATTCGGCTGCATTTGACGGCTTAACCGAACCACCGTATAGGATTCGCATTTTATTGGCGGTTGCCTTGCCGAGCTTTTTAGCCAAAGCCTTACGAATGGCGGCGTGTACTTCCTGAACATCTGCCGCCGTCGGTGTTTTGCCGGTACCGATTGCCCAAATCGGCTCGTATGCAATCACTGTATTTTTTGCGGTTGCATCGGCCGGCACCGAACCGTTGATTTCGGCTTCGCAAACCTTAATTGTTTTGCCGGCATCTCGTTCTTCACCTGTTTCACCGATACAAATCACCGTATGTAAGCCGGCATTGTGTGCGGCAACGGCTTTTTTGCAAATCAATTCGTTTGTTTCAAAATGATCGACTCGGCGTTCCGAATGTCCGATAAGCGTATATGTACACCCCAAATCTTTCAGCATAAGCGGACTTATATCACCGGTATGCGCACCTTTTTCGGCAAAATGCACATCTTGAGCACCGAGTGCGATTTTTGTACCGCGCAGACACTTTTTAACAAAACCGAGCAATGTAAACGGCGGACAAATCAAAAAATCACAATCAAATTTTTCTGCCTTTACCCGTGCGGCAACCTCTTTTGCCAAAGCCGTCCCGTCTTCGAGAAGGCAATTCATTTTCCAGTTGCCGGCAATCAATTTTTTACGAACCATTTTTAAACCTCATCATCAGATAAACATTAAACTTGCCCACTTTTAGCACACTAAATTTTATTTTTCCACAAAAAAAGAAGTTTAACCCCATATTATTGTGTTGCATAAATCAATTTAAAAATTGCAATAATTTATTATGTTTTTATAATGAGTTCAAATTGAATTTAAATATAAGGAAAGAAATATGATAAACAGATTTGCAAAAATGCGTGACAGTTGGTTCACCAAAATCATTTTGACCGTAACCGCTCTGAGCTTTATGTCGCTGTTCGGCGTTTCGGGATATATCAACTCCGCCGCGAACAACAAGGCGGTTATTCAGGTTGATGATATTCAAATAACGCAGAGTGAATTTTCATATATGTTGCAGCGTGAAATGCTCAAATTGCGCAACATTACGGGAGCTTTGGATGAAGATGCCGTAGATGAAATGAAGGCAAAAGTAGCACAAGTTCTGGCCAATTCCAAATTAAACGATGCGATTCTTGAAAATATGATGAAAAAACATAAGGTCGATTTTTCACCGAATACTGTCGGTCAGATTATTACGCTCAGTCCGGAATTCAATAATAACGGCACATTTGACCGTCAGGCTTATAAAGCATATTTAAGCAGTTCAGGCAAATCCGAAAAAGAAGTGATGCAAGATGTCAAACGCAATATGGCACGCCGTTTGTTGGTGGAAATGCCGGTTGCCGGCGCCAAAGTGCCTGCGGTTGAACAAAAGCAAATGGAAAAAGTTCTTGGTCAGCGCCGTACTTTTAAATATGTCAGAATAAACACTGCAGATGCCGCCGTCACGCGTCAGCCGAGTACGGAAGATCTTGATCAGATTTACGATGACTTGTCCGAAGAATTGACCGTACCGGAAAAACGTGATGTTTCCGTGATGTATTTGCCGCAAGAAGCCATAGAAAACACCATCGAAGTTTCTCCTGAAGAAATCGAGTCTTATTATAAAGAACATATCACTGATTATGAACAACCGGAACAACGTAATGTTCTGCAAATGGTATTTGATGATGAAGACAGTGCAAAAGCTGCATACGGCGAACTTTCTTCCGGTATAGATTTTACAACGGTTGCCGCCGCCAACGGGCAAAATCCGCAGGATATCAAATTAGGCTATGTCGGTAAAAACGATTTGTCTGAAGACTTGGCAGAAACCGTATTTACGTTGGCAAACGGCGCTGTTTCGGCACCGACGCAAATTGCCGACAGTTGGCAAATTGTGCAGGTGACGGATATCAAAGCCGCTGCCAAAACAGATAAAACAACGGTTATACCGGAAATTATAACGGCGATTCGTCAAGAAAAAGCTTACGACGGTAATGATGCAATTCTGGCAGAAATCGAGGATAAGCTCGGCGCCGGTACCCCATTAAACGAAATTGCTGCCACTTACAATACGCCGCTTCTAAACGTATCGGCACTTGATGAAACAGGTGTTGCCGATGTGGTACCGACGCAGCTCAAAGATGTTGTTACCAACCGCGATTTTATTGATACCGTATTTTCTTATAACGAAGGGGAAACAACACAGACGGTGGAAACTGACGAAGGTCTGGCGGTTGCCGTTGTCAACAAAATTTACGACACACACAAACAGCCGCGCGAAGAAGCAGATGCGCTGTTGCGTAAGATTTGGTCGGAAAATGAACGTGCCGCCGTTACTCAGGAAGAAATCGACAATATCCAGCGCGATTCGGAAGCCGGTGACGATTTGCCGACCATTGCCAAACGTTACGGCTTAAATCTTATCAGCAGCCGTCCGCTCTCGCGTGCGGAAACGCTTGATGAGGCAACATTGGAAAATATGAAAGATTTGTTTTCTGCCGCCAAAGATGAACCGATTGTTTTGAATACGGGTGACGATTATCTGGTTGCCGCAACCACAAACATTTATGACGATTCGGCATCTTTGAGTGCTCAGGAAAAAGACCGGCTCAAACAGATTCTGTACAATAATATTGTCAGCGAAATGAGTGAGGCTCTGCTCAAAGATTTTGCCAGCCGTTATAAAGTCAAAGTAGAACACGGCAGAATAGGATTAAACAACGAATGAAAATAATCTTTATGGGAACGCCGGACTTTGCCGTTCCGGCGCTCCGCCGTTTAATGAGCGAACATCAGGTTGTATGTGTTTATACCCGCGAGCCGAAACCTTCCGGACGCGGCAATAAGCTCAATAAAACGCCTGTACACGTGTTTGCAGAAAAAAACGGCATAGAAGTTCGTACGCCGAATACTTTACGCACCATAGATGAACAGCAAAAATTTGCCGACTTAAAGGCGGAAGTTGCCGTTATTGCCGCGTACGGCTTAATTTTACCAAAGCCGATTCTTAATGCCTGTCCGCTCGGTTGTATAAATATACACGCATCACTTTTGCCGCGTTGGCGCGGTGCGGCGCCGATTCAACGTGCCATAGAGGCCGGTGACGCCGTCAGCGGTGTTACGATTATGCAAATGGCGGAAGGGTTGGATACCGGCGATATGTTGCATAAAGGCGAAATCCTTATTACCCCGCAAATGACCGGCGGCGAACTGCACGATAAACTCTCGGAAATCGGCGCCGAATTGATTGCGGAAGTTTTGGCGGACGGTACAAAATTTTCTCCGCAAAAGCAAGACGACACCTTGAGTTGCTACGCCCCAAAATTAAATAAAGAAGAATGTAAAATCGACTTTGATATGCCGGTGGATAAACTATATGATAAAATTCGTGCTTTCAGCCCGTTTCCGGCAATGTTTTTTGAGTATCGCGGCGAACGTTTTAAAGTATTGCAAGCCGAAATAATATCGCAACAAGGACAAACCGGCGAAATTCTTTCCGGCTCAAAAGAGTTGATTATTGCCGCCCGCGACGGTGCACTTAAAATTACGCAAATTCAGCGGCAAGGCAAGCGCCCGATGTCTGTTGACGAACTTTTGCGCGGATTCGAATTTGAAGGTCGTACAATTATATAACCTTATGCTTAATTCAAGATAAAGTGTAATACTTAAAAGCGCATATAAGCATATTAAAAAACGCAAAAAGGCAGGATAAAATCCTGCCTTTTACTCTTATAATACTATTTTAGCGATTATAATACTATTTTAGCGATTATAATACTATTTTAGCGATTAAATACCGCAGTATCGCCCGAAAAGACACTGTGCTTTTCACACGTTTCAGATTCACCGCGCCCTCTTGCCTTGTTGCTATCTCCGTTATCATCTTCACCATCTGAATCTAAATCAAAACTCGGAGCAGCAACCGTGCTGTTTCCGACGCAGCTAGTGCTACAATTCTTCTGGACCAGACCGCCGACAACCGTATCATTATCGCACGTTTCCGTACAAATATTGCCGCTTTCTTTATCAACATACGTGCGTTTCAAAGTATCGCTCGTTGTAACAACCGATTCATCCGCCGCCATCGTTCTAACACTGGAAGTTTGTATACCACTGCTTGCGCTGCACGTTTCATATACGCAAGAAATACATTTGGAATCATCATCAGCCTTACCAAAGCTTGAACCTTGCGGACAATCGCCGTAAATTTCTTTGAAATACCCATCCGGACAACCGTCATCATCACCGGTGCAACTGCAACTGAGTGCATTGTAGTTTTCTTTATGACATCCTGCTTCCTGTGCTGTTTTATAAACAACATTACCCTTTTTGAAACAAGTGATTGAACCGGCATACCCCGTTAATTCTACCGACTTACCGTAATTTTTCACACAATTGTTATGTGATAATTCTTCACCCGTAAAATACGAATCCGAAAAATCTTCACATTCTTGACATTTAACGGAATTACTCGTTACGGCCATCTCGTGACAAACCTGACAGCCTTCCGGTTGATAAGATGCGGACAATAAACCGTTTGCCTGACAAACATCATCTTCATCTTCCGGCTGTCCCAAACATTTGCCGCATACATTATCACCGGAATTATGCGATGTCACAAATCCTCCCTGACAATCATCTGCCGAAACGGCAATAGAAAAGCCGCTTTCACAAGGAATCGGCGTACGTTTGTAGAACAGCGTATTATTTGCGGAAGTGACATTTTTCGGACAGCTGATGTATTCCCAAGCATCTTCATTTTCTTTAACGCCGACGTATGTATATCCTCTCTTAATACAATCGTCCGGTTCACATTTAACCATTCCCGGACACTCCGATTCGGCCGAAACGCAATTATACCCTGCCGGTGCCTTATTATAATAACCGCCAAGCGTCGAGCATTTCAAAAGCGATGTATACGCATAATTTTCCGGACCGTCACATCCTTCCGGCAAATAACAAACTGCCGCATTCGCCGAATAAGCAAGGGTAGAAAACAACATACCCAGCATAAATATTTTTTGATATTTCATAACATAGCTCCCTGATATTAACCATATATCATATAGTAACACGTATTTTTTATTCTTTGTGTTACAATTTTATGACATTTTGATTATATTTCAAGTAAAAGATTATAAACAATCACCATAATAAAAATACAGGCGGATATTCAAGATATTCCGCCCGTATTCTCTCTAACAGTATCTATGCTGACTTTTTAATCGATGCACGCCCGTTAGAACCTTTTTTTCGGACCAATTTCGGCTTTGCTTTTTTATCAATAACTTTATCATCAATAATAATTTCCGTAACATCTTTATCATCAGGCAATTCATACATCCATTCCATTAAAATTTCTTCCATAATTGCCCGAAGTCCGCGTGCACCGGTCTTTCGCTCGATAGCCAGTTTAGCGATTGCCAACAACGCATCATTTGTAATTGTCAGCTTGACATCGTCCATACCAAACAACGAACGGTATTGGCTGACAAGCGCGTTTTTCGGTTCGGTCAAAACGGAAATAAGCGCTTTTTCATCTAAATCATCGAGTGTGGCAATCACAGGCACACGACCGGTAAATTCCGGAATCAAGCCGTATTTAACCAAATCTTCCGGTCGTACGTCTTTCAAAATCTGCCCGACCGATTTTTCTTCCTTTTCGACCTGTGCACCGAAACCGATGGAATTATTGTTTTCCGAGCCGTGTTTTTCGATAATTTTTTCCAAACCGGCAAACGCACCGCCGCAAATAAACAAAATATTGGTCGTATCAACGTGCAAGAATTCTTGCTGCGGATGTTTGCGCCCGCCCTGCGGCGGCACATTGGCAACAGTACCCTCGATAATTTTCAACAACGCCTGCTGCACACCCTCACCCGAAACATCGCGTGTAATTGACGGACCGTCGCCTTTACGCGAAATCTTATCAATTTCATCAATATAAATAATGCCGCGCTGTGCTTTTTCGATATCATAATTGGCATTTTGCACCAGTTTCAAGACAATATTTTCCACATCTTCACCGACGTATCCCGCCTCGGTCAAAGTCGTTGCATCGGCAATCGCAAACGGTACATTTAACACCTTAGCCAATGTTTGAGCCAGAAGTGTTTTGCCGCAACCGGTCGAACCAATGAGAATAACATTCGACTTATTGATATCCACTTCGTTTTTATTAGGATTATTCAGTCTTTTATAATGATTATACACGGCAACTGACAGCACTTTTTTGGCATAATCCTGCCCAATCACATATTCATCAAGAAATCGCTTAATTTTAGACGGTGTCGGCAAATCATCGGAAAGCGCTTTTTCTTCGCTTTCCGTCTTTTTTTCTTCATCAAATGCTTCTTCTTCCATAATCGAATGGCACACGTCGATACATTCGTTACAGATATAAACGCCGCGACCGGCAACAAGTTTCTTTACTTCTTTCTGACTTTTGCCGCAGAACGAGCAATGTAAAATTTCATCATCTTTATCGTCTTTTTTACTCATAATTCACCTACTTTATTTCATTTCGATTCGTAATAATATGGTCAATCAAGCCAAAGTCAAGGGCTTCCTGCGGCGTCATAAAATTATCTCTGTCCATCGCCTTTTCGATAACAGCCAGCTTTTGACCGGTATTATCGGCATAAATTTTATTCAGACGCTTACGTAAATCCAAAATCAATTTTGCCTGAATTTCGATATCCGTTGCCTGTCCTTTGGCACCGCCCGACGGCTGATGAATCATAATTTGCGAGTTTGGCAAAGAATAGCGTTTGCCCTTTGTCCCGCCGGCAAGCAAAAATGACCCCATTGAACACGCTTGTCCGACGCAAATTGTCGCCACATCGCACGATATATATTGCATCGTGTCATACATTGCCAAACCAGAAGTCACCACACCGCCCGGTGAGTTGATATAGAGCGAAATATCTTTTTTAGGATTTTCAGCTTCCAAAAACAAAAGCTGCGCACATACCAAAGATGAAACTTCATCATTGACTTCACCTGTCAGGAAAATAATTCTTTCTTTCAAAAGTCGCGAAAAAATATCGAATTGACGTTCGCCTTTAGGTGTTTGTTCCACCACCATCGGTACTAAAGAGCTGTTCAAAATCTCACTGTTATTCATCACTTTTTCCTTTTACAAACATAATTTTTTATATTTAAGCACACTGTTGTTTAATATTTTCTAAACAAACGACACTTTGTGACGGATAATAAAAAACTCGTCTGCATATTTTGCAAACGGGTTTTTCTTTTTATACCGTGCAACAATCACAGGCAACCTTTTGTTTCACACGCATAGCGCGCATAGTCGTTATAAAACTCCTGTAAACTCTGCTGCACCATACCGTTGACGGAATCCTTCGGATATTGCCCTTTGGCATTGAGTTTGCCGGCTTTTTTACCGGTCAGAATTTCAATACCGTCATCAACCGTATCAATCGCATAAATCGTAAACTTACCTTCGTCCACCGCCTGCAGAATATCTGCACGCAACATCAGATTTTCGACATTGGTGCGCGGAATAATCACGCCTTGCGTACCGGTCAAACCTTTATGAGCACACACATCAAAGAAACCTTCGATTTTTTCGTTGACGCCGCCAATCGGCTGAATCTCACCGAATTGGTTAATTGAACCGGTCACGGCAATACTTTGTTTAATCGGCAACCCCGTAATGGCCGAAATCATACAATAGTACTCTGTCGAAGACGCACTGTCGCCGTCGACACCGCCGTACGATTGCTCAAACACAATCGACGCCGAAAGTGAAAGCGGCTGACGCTTGGCAAACCGATTGGCAATCAAAGACTGTAAAATCAGCACACCTTTGGTATGTATCGGACCGCTCATTTCGATTTCGCGTTCAATATTCAAAAAGTCACCTTTGCCGATTCGCACCTGCGTGGTAATCCGTGCCGGTTTCCCGAAAGAATAACTTGAAAAATCATACACGACCAACCCGTTAATCTGCCCGACGCGTTCACCGGCAACATCCATTAAAATCGTACCTTTGTCGATATCTTCAAGCATAGCTTTTTTAATGCGATCAGAGCGATAAATCTGTGCTTCGATTGCCTGTTCGATATGATTTTTGCCGATTTGCTTTGAGTTAGACTTACGTGCCCAATAGTCTGCCTCCCGCAGCAAATCTCCGATGGAAGAAATATGCGCCGTCAGTTTGCTTGAATCTCCGGCCAAACGCGACGAATATTCAATTACGCGCGCCACTGCCTGACGATTGAGCGAACGCAATCCTTTTTTTTGCGAAAGCGAGCCGATAAGTTTGGCATACTCGGACTCATTGTATTCCGTTCGGTCCATAATAATTCCGAAATCAGCCTCCACTTTGAAGAAATCTCTGAAATCAGGATCTCTTTCGCATAATAAATCATAAATTTCAAAATCGCCGGTCAACACAACTTTGACATCTAAAGGAATCGGTTCCGGATCAAGTGAAATCGTCGTAAAACTCGTTTCTTCACTCGGGGCCTCAATTTTTATGCGCTTGGAAGCAATCGCACGTTTCAGAGAATCCCACGCAAACGGCTGTTCCAAAACTTTGCGTGCATCAAGCAGCAAAAATCCGCCGTTGGCACAATGCAAAGCTCCGGCTTTAATCAGTGTAAAATCGGTGAGCAATGCGCCGTATTGCTGGATTCTTTCAACTTTACCGACCAAATTTCCCTGAGTCGGATGGTCAAGCGTAATCACCGGTGCACCGGAATCCGGTTTGTTTTTAACAATGACATTCACTTTTAATTTAGAAAACTTATCTTCTTCTGGTTGTTTCATTCGGCTCAAAAGCATCTGCAGCGGCTCATCTTCACCACCGCCCATCATCAGACTTTTTTCTTTATCTTCCGGCACAAACTCATCTACATTATCCAAAATATGGGCTTGAACAGACTTTAAAAACTTTGTTGCCTGCGCCTGCCCTTTATATTTTTTACGCAACGCATCAATCGGTTCTTTAACGGCAGCTTTGGCAAACTTCTGCCGCAAATTATAAATTTCGTCTTTTTGTTTTTCTTCCCAACGCGGTAAATCTTGCGTTGCATTTTCGATTTCTTCCTGCATTGCATTCAAATCGTCCATAATGAGCTTTTTCTCATCTTCGGGAAGTTGATCAAACGCATCCGGACTCAAGACCTCACCGTCTTTCATCGGCGCAACCACAAGTCCCATTTGCATATGCAAAAGCGACACACGCTTACCTTTTGCTTTTTTCTGCAGCACCGAGATATATTCATCTTTTTTTGATTTATATTTCTGCTTAATAATCCCCAGTGCCGCCTTATATTCATCAGATTCTATAAGTGCGGGAAGAGCTGCGGATAATTCTTCAATCAATTCATCAACATCTTTGGCAAAATCGCACGCCTGTCCGGCCGGAAAACTGATTGCCTTCGGCTTATACGGCTCTTCAAAATTGTAGACATACGCCCAATCCAGCGGTGTCTTGCGATTTTTTGCTTCTTTTTCCAAAATACGCTTAACCAAACTTGTTTTGCCGGTTCCTTCCGGTCCGAGACAAAACAAATTATAACCGCGTGATTTAATATGAATACCGAGTTCTACGGCACTGATGGCCCTGTCTTGTCCCAAAGCGGACAAGCGCTCTTCCAAATCTGCCGTGCTGTTAAAATCAAACTTAGACGGGTCACATTTGCGATAAAGTTGGTTAGAATTTAATTTTGTAATAGCCATTTTAAAATAATCCTTATATAATGTAAAATGATTATATAATATAATGTCAAAATGCTAACAGAGTGTAAATGAACGAAAAATATTTTGTATATATTCTCCTTTTGATTTTTGTCGCAGTTATTATAATGTCGATGCTTTTTCTGCGTTGGTGTATGCGGTTGAGATATTTGCAAAATCTGGCGCGTATCAACATTTTGAAACGCCAGCAGAAAATGAATCAAAATACTTTCTTTGCAACCGAAGTCATCAATCGTTGCGTTCGGTTGTTATATATAGATTGTTGCCCCGCAGCAAAATCCGCTCTGATTTCTCTGATTGCCGGTCATACGGAATATGCAACCGATTTTCTGGCAAAAAAAGAACCCCGATTGGCATTGCTGTTACAAGCTCATTCGCATCTCGCTGCCGCTTACGGCAAAATGTCACGGCAAAAACGACTTTGGAAATCTTCTCCGCAATACAGCGCTTATTTTCCGATTTTGGCATATTTGATGTTTAATCGAAAAGCAATGGAAAAAGCGGTCGCTCAATCGGACAAATATTTAAAAGACACCGCAAGCCAAACAAACCTTGCTTATCATAATTATATCGCATCGTATGCTTATCTGTATGAAGGAGAAATGCTTTCGGCATCGCAAAGCGCTTCGGCCGCGCTCAAATTCTTTCAAAAAAAACAATATGCGGTTGAAACTGCCGCCTGTCATCTGGCATTGGCGGAAATATACCGTATCAGCTGCGTCAACGATATAGCCGAAACAATGATTGATTCGGCCGTCAAGATTTATCAAACGCAAAAAACACCGCTCTTTGAAGCAAAAGCCATTGTTGCCAAAGGTATGCTGATGGTATTTGAAAATCGTTGCGAAGAAGCGGACGCTCTGTATGAAAAGGCGCTGAATATGCCGATTACGGAGCAATTACGCGCCGATATTTATAATCAGCAAACATTGTTATTGTTGGCAAACGGAAAAAACAGTGCGGCGGAAAAATTATCCGAAACCGCCGTAAGTATGCAGGAAACGTTGAAAAATAAGCACGGTTTGGCATTGGCGTTGCAACTGGCGGCTCAAATCGCATTCAGCCAAAAAAAATACGCCAAAACAATCCGTCTGACGCGCCGAGCCGTCGGAATGTATGAACAACAGCAAAATTATTCCGCGCAGGCGGAATGTCTTTATCTGACGGCACAAGCTCAATGCAAACAACACGCGTTTGGCGAAGCAGAGAAAAATTTGCGTACAATTTTATCGCTTAACCGCAAGCATCCCAACAGTTTTCATACCGCCAACGCTTACAGCCTTCTCGGTCTGATTTATATGCAGCGTCAGGATTTTCAGCGCGCCAAAGTACTCTTTCAACAGTCTTTGCATTTGGAACAAAGCAGACAGCGTTGCGAAGGTATGGTTGCCGATTATGCCGATTTGGCGTTGATAGAAGAATTGACGGATAACCTCGAAACAGCCGCGTCTCACCGGCAGATTGCCCTTGAATACGCCCGTCAATCCGGTGATACGGAATTGGAAAATCTGATACAGAAACATTATAACAACCGAATATAACCTCTTTACATTTGCTTCAATGTTGTATAAATTAAATCAGTTTTATAAGGCTTATACGGAATGTTTCAGTGGCATATATTACATAAAGTAACAACTTGGCATTTGCCGTCGACGGAAGATTTTTACAATCTTTTGAATATTCTGTATGCTAAATATGAAAATTTGCACCATATCGTTACACAAGAGTTCGGTCCGAACGGTTTTATTGTTCTCGGACTGTTCATATTGTTTTTGTTTCTGATTGTTGTGATTTACGCCATATCCGTCGCCGATACGCTCCGAACCGGTAAAGCAACAGAACAAAACTCAGTCGTTGCCGATGTTTCCGAATATACGGCAGAAGACGAAATAGTCGAATCAGCCAATGACAATGATCCGGAAACACCGCTGTATGACAACAAAGAAAAAGAACAGATTGAGAAAGAAAGAGCTTTGTCTGCAGATATCGTTCGTATTTCGCAGGAATCCGATGACTACTTGCAATTACGGCAGGGTTACGGCGAGCTTAAAGAAAAAATGCGCAAACACGCACGCGGTGAAAACATCCGTATGCAAAAGGCCATTCAGGATTTGAACCTCGATACCGCGCAGAAAGATTTGCCGACCGGCAGAATTGAAGATTTTGTTTCTCTGGTCTTGAATTTGCTCAGCCGAGGTGTGCAAGAATCCAAAATTATTCAGGCTCTCTTTTATTATTATAAATCAAAATTAAAAGAAGAAGATGTCTTTCAAATTGTCCGTGCCGTACGCGATTTTTTGGGTCTGTGCAATGCCGGCAAATTTGATGTTTTGCCCGACATAAATCAGTTACCGCCGCTGGATGTGGCTATCAGCGCTTTGGCGCGCGGACAAGCCAAAGAATGTCTGATTCTGTTACAATCATTGCTGAATTATCAAATGGACCTTGCCGACACGGAAACCGGTGTGGTTCAAGACTTACATTATGCCATTGCCGCAAACTACGCCTGCCTGATGGGAAACATTGCGCGGTTGAGTGATAATGACCTTGCCCACAATTCGTTTGAACTGGCAACCGAACTGTCGCCGAAAAATGTTCGGGCGTGGAACCGTTTGGGCGATATGTATATGCTTGAAAATTCACAAGAAAAAGCTCTTATTGCGTTTCAGAACGTGCTGGATATCGGTGACAGAATATTGTATGCGCCGCAAATTGCCGATGCACAACAATATTTGGCAACTTATTTTCAAAATATGGGCTTGGATACAAAAGCTGTCGAAATGCGTGAAGAAAGCGACCGTTTCTATGATACTTACGGCATAAGAACACCGCTCAGCTCGGTTGAAAATGTTGTCTTTCAAACCATTTTAAACAACAGCGCCGAAAACATACCGGCGGCAGTTGCAGCTCTTTTAAATACCCAAAACCATTAAAAGACAGTGTTAATTATTATCAAACTGCTTGAAGATTGTGTTTTTTTGTGATATTGATAAAGCAATATATGCCAATATAATTGAGGGAGTAATATTATGAATAAAAACCGTCTGCTTTTTTTCGGCGCATTGTTAGCTATTTTTGTTATTGCCGTACAGCTGGATTTAAAGCCGAAAATCAATACGGATAAACTGCGCGAACAGGCAACAACGCCGCACGCTTCTCTTTATGAAACAAAGCATAAGGACGGTATCGAGAAAGATTATTACTCAAACGGTGCCGTACGCTCGGAAACGCCGTATGTCAACGGGGTTCGGCACGGTACGGTCAAACAATATTACCCGAACGGACAAGTTAAAGCAGAAATGAATTTTGTTAAAGGTCTGCAGGAAGGCGAAACAAAAACATATTATAAAGACGGCAAAATCGAAAAAATTTTCACATATCAAAATGACCGTCTCAACGGTCCGGCAAAATCTTATGCCGAAGACGGTTCGCTTGCCAGCGAAACAAAATTTAAGAACAATAAACAATACGGTGAAGAAACTATTTATTATACCAACGGTAATGTGTATTCGCATCTGGACTTGGACGATGAAGGGAAACTGCACGGCAAACTTATCGAATATTATCCCGACGGCAAAACGAAAATGAGCGAAACCCCGTATGAACACGACAAAGCCGAAGGTACGGCATGGGAATACCTCGAAAACGGAACATTATACCAAACAACGGATTTTGCAAACGGTCTGATGGACGGCTATCAAACCGTTTACGCCGATGACGGTGAAACCGTTATCGCAAAGATTCAATACAAAGCAGGCAAGATGAACGGACAGGCTCTGTCTTATCACCTCAATAAAAACTTGCGTCAGGAACTGAATTTTGTTGACGGCGAACGCGAAGGCGTATTAAAACAATATCACGAAAACGGCAATCTGTCAGCCGAAGCGATATTTAAAAACGACCGATTAAATTCCGTAATGACCTTATATTATGAAGATGGTAAAAAGTATGCCGAACTGCCTTATGTTGACGGCAAACTTAACGGCAAAGGCACAATGTACCATCCGAACGGCGCTGTCTTGTCTGTGGCCGAATTCAGAGACGATGTTATGCACGGACACGAAACGGAATACTACGAAAACGGGCAGAAAAAGCACGATTATATGTATAACAAAGGTGTCTTGAACGGCCCGTCAATCGACTATTATGAAAACGGCAAAATCAAACAAAGCGCGGTATATAAAAACGGTAAAGTCAATAATTTTGTAATCAGCTATGATAAAAACGGCAACAAAATTTTTGAGGCACAATATTTAGACGATGTCATCAACGGAAAAGTCGCCTATTACCAAGACGGAGGCAAAAAAATCGGTGAAATTGTTCCGTTTGTGAACGGGATAATATCCGGTGACATTGAAACCAAAGGCAAACACGGCAACACTGAGCAAAAAGTCGTCTTTAAGGACGGCGTGTATCAAGGTACTGTCTACGGTTATTTTCCGAACGGTGACATTAAATATCGCTTGGAAACACCGACGGAAGGAGTTCCGGAAAACGAACGCTATTACAATGCCGACGGTCAGGCTGTGGAAGATAACCTGACAGGCACGCTGACGGTATATAATCCGGACGGTTCCACACAGGCAGAAGTCCCATATCAAAAAGGAAAGATAACCGGCACATTAAAAACATATCATAAAAACTCATCAACCCCGCAAATCGAAGCCGGCGTAAAAGACGGAAAATATGACGGCATCTATAAAGAATACGGTGAAAACGGAAAAATTATCGTTGATACAAAATATTCCGACGGCAATGTATCCGACACAATGAAAATTTATTATGACAACGGTAAACCGCTGATGACAGTTCCTTTCAAAGCCAATAAAACGGACGGTAACGCCATCGGTTATTACGAAAACGGAAAACAAGCTTTTGTAATTCCGTACAGCGGCAATAAGATTAACGGTCTGCTGACCGTATATTATCCGAATGGCAAGATTAAAACCGAAAAAATGTATCAAAACAATCAATGGAACGAGCAAGAATACCGTGAATATGACGAATCGGGCAAAATCTTGTACGAAGTCGCCGACGACGGTTACGGCACAAAATACTACAAAACTGCCGAAGATGGTACCAAAACGGAAATGAATGAGGCAGAAAAACAGGACTTGCTTTCCAAATTAAAAACAGCGGATATTGACGGATTGAGTGAAGAAGAACTCTACAAATATTTGGAAAAAGCACCGATATTTTAAGGATTACAACAATGGAAGAACAAGAAATCCGCAGCCGACTGATAGAAATAGAAATGGCGCTTGATAATCAACAGCGAGCCATTGATGATTTGAGTGAAATGCTGATTAAACAAGGAAAAGTGATTGAACATTTGCAAAAACAGAATGAATGGCTCAAAAATAATATCGGTCAGGATGTGGTCAAACCTATGGAAGAAGAAACCCCGCCGCCGCACTATTGAAACGGTATAAGCGAAAAACAGGAGGACAAAAAATGCGCGTTGTAATTAAAAACGATTATGAAGAACTTTCCCATTGGGCGGCAGATTATGTCGTTTATCGCATCAACAAACACAAACCGAGCCCGAAACATCTTTTTGTATTGGGACTTCCGTCGGGCTCCACGCCGCTCGGAATGTTCAAACATCTGGCGCAATATTATAAAGAAGGCAAGGTCTCGTTTGAAAACGTCGTATTTTTCGGAATGGGCGAATATGTCGGTATCGGCGCGGGAGATGAACGCGGCTTTCAATATTTTTTGTGGGATCAATTTTTAAAATATGTCAACATCAAAAAAGAGCACGTCTATTTCTTGGACGGCTTAACCACAAACTTTGCCAAAGAATGTGCAAATTATGAAGCCACCATCAAAAAATACGGCGGTGTCGATTTATTTATCGGCGGTGTCGGCGTAGACGGGCATATTGCATTTAACGAACCATATTCATCACTGTGTTCACGCACGCGTGTCAAGACCTTGACGCCGAGTACACTGAAAGCAAATTCCCGCTTTTTTGACAATGATGTATCCAAAGTTCCGCCGCTGGTACTGACAATCGGAATTTCCACAATGATGGACGCGGAAGAAGTAATGATTATGGCAACCGGCGCACAAAAAGCGGAAGCCGTCAAACAAGCGATTGAAGGCAACATCACACACGTCTGGCCGGTCAGCATCTTACAACAGCATCCGCACGGCATCATTGCCTGCGACGAAACCGCCACCGCCAAGCTGGAACGTGAAACAGTCGCATACTTTAAAGAAATCGACAAGAACAAGTTTTAGGATATATCGTGTTATACATTACAATTTAAGTCTTTCATCAGAAAGATACTTAATGGTATTCTGCTGATACCTCTTTAACGAAGTTTAATGTATCTTGCATCAACCTTGAGTTTTCCGACCTCTATAACGCATGTTTTATACGGCGCAGCGTCTGTGCCAAACCGATTGGCAATTTCCGATAATCTCTCCTCAAACGTAAAATCTTCACCGCTCGGTCCGGTTGACATATCGGCACAGTTCAAAATAAATAAAGCATCAGACATACTTTCCACGGTTTCATTGCCGTGCAAAGACACTTCTTGCCAATATTTATACTGATTGCGGGCCAAAATCTCACCTCCGACAACTGAATGACTCGCATTACTTTCGATAAATTCATAACCAAAATCGTGCAATAACCCGAGCAAAAACATATCTTCGGCAAACTTATCATCATTCGGCTTAAACTTCAAAGCCAACTTTTTAGCCTTCCGAGCCACACCCAAAATATGTTTCCATCTGTTTTCGGTAATCATCACTTATCACTTGGCGTTATCTTGTTGCCAACCTGTAATTCACTCTCTTTTCGGCATATTGTATGCAAAATTTTTGCAACCTGTGCAGCACCTTCGTCAACATCCAATACGGCAAACGCAATTTCAAAATGCTGCTCTTTCGAATCAAATCGCACATACGGTGTTGTAAAATATTTGCCGTAAATTTCGCTGTCGTCAATGTGCAAACCTATTTTCTCACGTGCACAATATTCGCCCTTTGCCGCATCCCATAAAGCATCATCAATATGAAACGAGCCGTCCGCGGCAACTTCCACCTTTTCGCGCGCATTGAAATAATCAAAAATGCACCACAATTCATCATACGGAATTTTATGAATTGCCAAATACTGCTCAATATATTCCCGCGGTCCGCCGCTGACCACATATACACGCACTTTATGCCGACGCAAAGTCCGCAGCACGGCGGCAAAAAATTCCGGCGCCGTGTTAATCACACCGTGAAAATCAAAGCTTATTTTTTTATAATTCGCCATCACCATCACCAAAGTTTTTATTATACCACTCTTTCATCGAATTCGGACTCAAAATAGAAAGCGAATTGACATCAACATCCAAATCCTTAACCGCACCTTCTGCTTTATAATCGGCGGCAAAAATTGTTCCGTCTTTACTGGCGAGCAAGTTTCCGACCACCGGTATTTGCCCCAGAAAGCGGTTCAGACTGTACGCCGGTGCCACCACGCCGTAAAAACGCACATCGTCAGTTGCCCGATTATACGTACCGGTTGTTGTCAGTCCGACCACACTCCCCTCCGCCTTGGCGTGATTGAGTTTCAAGATTTTGTACTGATATTCAAACGGCGCGCTGAAATGTGTAAATGTCAAGCCGTCTCCTTTAAGCAAATCAAGCATACCCGTAAATGATGCCACCGACAAAATCTGAGCCACCACCGGTGCGTTCTGGATACTGAAATCGCGTACAGTCGCGTGTCCGATAAACTTTTTGTCTGCCTGTCTCCGTGCCTCGATTTTAAGCGTACCGCCGACCATATTTTCATACAAACGCAATACTTTAAGCGTACTTCCGGCATTATTACTCTCAATAGAGAGATAATGTTCTTTATCCCCGCGCGGCACATAGCTTAAATTCAGTTTGATAGACTTATCAATCCCGTAGTTGCCGACCATATTAACCTCATCAATACCGATACCGTGCCGCAACTTTGCACTGCCGGCAAAATTCTGTATCGGTGTCGTTTTGTTTGTCCACAAACTGTTGACCATTACAAAAATATCTGCATTATTGACTGTTTCCAATCCGTCATCTTCATTTTCTTGCCGAACCTGCTTTTGTGTTGTCAAATCCGCATCAGTTTTGGCATCAGCCTTATCAAACAGCGGCGTCAAATCATAACTGCTGCCGGAAACTTCTATCTTGAATGTCGGCGTATCGGTATCTGTCATACTGACTTTTGCTTTTGCCGACGTGCGCGGTCCCGTAATTTTCGTCACATCAACCAGTTTCACGCGCCCGCTCGGATACATTGCAACATTGCCGCTGATCACAAACCCCGGCTTAATCAGATTCAGTTCGGAAATATGCGTCACCTTCTTGTTCTGCATATTGATTTTTGCCTTAATCTCAGCCGGTTGTGCATTTTCCTTCACAAAACCGAAATAAGCATAATCCAGCTTGGTATTCTGTAAATCCGCTGCCAAATCAATACTGACACTCCCGTCTTCCTTGACCACCGCATCGGCATTGACTAACGCAAAACCTTCCACATTCGGCGCATTCAAAATTTTATGATTCAAGCCCAAGATTTTCTTGGCTTTATCATCAAGTTTAAATGACAAACTGCACTTGCTTTTATATTTTTTATCGGTGAATTTATCATTCATCGTCAATTTCACCGGAATATTTTCAAAATTCCCCTCACCGCTCAAACTCCAACCGGCTGAGTTTACCGCTAATTTCATTTCATCGGCGGAAACCGAGTGTTTATCAATTAAATCCTTAATTTCAATCTGATGCAAATCGGCCTTAACCTCAACTTTTATATCATCGGTATCCAAATCCTGCCGCAACTCAAAATCGAGCTTTAGTTTAACATCTACGGTGCCGCTTATGTTATTCGGGTTTAACCCCATACCGGACGTAAATGCCAACGGTTTGTGGTCTATCAGCAGCAACGCATCTTTAACCGACGAATTGCCGGCCAAATCAATCGAGATAAAATTATCTTCTTTATCCAAATCATAAATATTCACCTTGCCGCCGGTGATAATCACACCGTCGCTGACACCCTTATCTATATCAATCAAAATATTATGGTCACTGAAATGCGCCGTGCCGTAAATATTATGTACAATCGGCATACCCTCCAGATACAACAAATCCGCATCATCAAGTTTTGCCGTACCTTTAAGATTGATTAACCCCCAATCCTCCGTTTTCGGCCTGTATCCGAAATCAAACATAAATTCGGCATTTTGAGCGTGTCCTCCGATTAAACCGTCCTTACACCATTGCCACGCAGGCTCTGCCACATAGCGCGGCCAAAACCGCGGCAATTCCGCAAACGGGAAATCATCTACCTTTGCCTTAAAGCGCATTGCCAAATCTTGCAGCGTACCTTCCAGATAAAAAGTCTGTAATCCGCTGATTTCCAAATCCACAATCGCATTTTGCCCACCCATTTTAAATTCGGCATTTTCAACTTTTATTTCATCAAAACCGCCGACAACTTTGCCTGCCAGCAACATTTCATCAATGTCGTAATTATACTTTTCTTCTCCTTCAAAAGAGATATAGCCGTGTCCGCCGTCGATTTCAAACGCCAATTTTTCAATAGCACCGTCCATATAGTCCTGAGCTTCTGCCGGATGCGCCAAAATATCCGTCAGTTCGATTACGGTATCAATCTTACCGTTAATCGGTACTTCTACGGAAATATATGAAAACATATTGTCTTCGGTTGTTTCATTAAATGCTTCCATCATATCGGAGAGCACCAAATCAGAAAAATATACTTCCAAATCAAGTTTATCGTCTGCCGCGTGATATTCGCTTTCAAAACCGATTGAAGCAATTTTATCATTGATATTCACGAGCGCATTGGCATTAAGTTCCATATTGATAAAATTGCGGTTAAATTCAAAATTAACATCTGAAAAAATCCAGTTACGGTCCAAGTCGACCTCGCGCAATTCCATTTCGCCTTCGCTGACGGTGATATTATTGACATAACTTTCCGGATATATCTTATCTTCGGAATTATAATGTTGCAAAAATTCGTTAATTCGCTCAATCAGAAACTGTAATTTCTTCTTACCGACAACATTTTCCGGCACATTTTGCTCGTCAATTCCGTAACTTGCGTATATTCGCGCTTTCGGGCGCATAATATTGACATCGCTCGGAGCGATAATTCCCCGCATCAATGCACGTAAACTGAACGACAGATACAATTTCGGTGCCTCAATCTCAATTGTTTTATCCTTCTTTTGCAAAGCAATATCATTTGCCGTAATCCTGAGCGGCTGAATTGAACGCACCAATTCAATATTAACATCACCGATATCTATCGTATAATCATTTTCGTCATAATTGAGCGCCTGCACAATATACGGCCGCAAATACGGCACGGAAATCGGCCCTTTATATAAGGTCCACATCAAAAGCAGAAAAATAATAAACAGCCCGACCATAAAACAGTCAAACATTTTTTTGAAGAAATATGCCCGTGCCGAAATTTTTTTCATCTGTCAGCCTCTTTTATGCCACATCTTCACTCTTGATTTTCTGCGCCAATGCCGCCGATAAAAACAAGTCAATATCCCCGTCAAGCACACCTTTGCAATCTGCCGTTTCGGCATCTGTGCGCAAATCTTTAATCAATCGATACGGCTGCAACACATACGACCTGATTTGATACCCCCAACCGTTTTCACCCTGATTGTCGCGTGCAACCTGTGCCGCATCGGCTTTTTTTTGCATTTCTATTTCATACAATCGTGCCCGCAGCATCTTCCAACAATTATCGCGGTTTTGAAATTGCGACCGCTGCGTCTGGCTGGA
The DNA here is from genome assembly GCA_017479985.1 of Alphaproteobacteria bacterium. Taxonomy (GTDB): domain Bacteria; phylum Pseudomonadota; class Alphaproteobacteria; order RF32; family CAG-239; genus RUG410. The sequence continues at coordinate 33,149 of JAFVBL010000012.1, forward strand.
AACCACAATCCCTGTCGGTATATGCGTAATCCTGACGGCGGAATCCGTTTTGTTGATATGCTGTCCGCCGGCACCCGATGCCCGATATGTATCGATTCGGCAATCGGCAGGGTTAATATCTATCTGCACATTATCATCAATCACCGGATAAACACCGATGGAGGCAAAACTTGTATGCCGCCGTGCCGCACTGTCAAACGGTGAAATCCGCACCAAACGATGCACCCCCGTTTCGGACTTCAGCCAACCGTAGGCATTTTTGCCGCAGATTTTGATTGTTGCCGACTTCAATCCGGCAACATCACCTTCCGTTTCCTCAATATATTCTGTCTTATAATGATGTGTTTCCGCCCAACGCATATACATTCTCAAGAGCATCTGCGCCCAATCCATAGCCTCCGTACCGCCGCTGCCGGCGTGCACTTCCAAATATGCATCATTTGCATCGGCTTCACCCGACAAAAGCGATTCCAACTCGGCGCGCTTTGCCTGTTGCTGAAGCTGTGTTAAATTTTGTAGCAATTCGGCCAACATTGCCTCATCATTTTCCGCTTCGGCAAACTCAACCATTTCTTTATAATCGTTCAGTGTCCGAACATAATCCTCATACGCACCGAGTTTTGCCTCAAGCGTATTTTTTTCACTCATCAGCGTTTGGGCTTTTTCGGGATTATCCCATAGCGATGCATCTGCCGTCAATACATTCAATTCTTCGCGGCGCAGAACGGCATTATCATAGTCAAAGATACCTCCTGAGCAATCCGAGAGATTGCTCGATTTCGGTTATAACATTATAAAATTCCGCGCGCATCAGTATTCTCCTCCCAATTGCAAACTGCCGCCATCGGTTTCCGGTCCGGCAACCGAAGAATCACCGTTTCCGACAACGCGTTGACGATTATAAAATTCAAAATCGGGCTTCAAAGCTTCCGTAATTGCCACCGTATCACCCGGCGCTGACGGATGACCGCTGTACGGATTAACCCGTACCAACTTAATCCCCTCCGGTATGCGGAAATTTGTATCCGGTGTATCTTTCAGAGCTTCCGCCATAAAATCATAGAAAATCGGCAAAGCCGCGTGCGCACCGGTCTCATACATACCCAAACTTTCCGGCTCATCAAATCCCACATAAACACCGGCGACCCAATCCGGTGAAAAACCGACAAACCAAGCATCTTTTGTTTCGTTGGTCGTACCTGTTTTACCGGCTACGTGTCGATGCAATCCGTTGAGACGCGCACCGGTTCCGCGTACGGCAACACCTTCCAAAATCGAAGTCATCTGATACGCCGAAAGCGGATCAACCACTTGTTCACGCACAACCTCAAAATCCGGTTCTTCCTGATTATTCCAAACATCAACCGCACATTCCGGACACGGTGTCTGTTCGTGCCGATAAATCGTACGTCCTTTGCGGTCTTGGATGCGCTCAATCATATACGGCGGAACTTTTTTGCCTCCGTTGACAATCACGCAATATGCGCTGACCATATTGATAACACGTGTATCAGCCGCACCCAACGAAGCCGACAGATACGGCGGTAAATTATCGTTCACACCGACACGGCGCGCCATATCGACAATTTTATCCATACCGATATCCTGAGCCAAACGCACGGTCATCAGATTTTTGGAAAGCTCAACCCCGCGCCGCAACGTCATCAAACCGTAAAATTTCTTGGAATAGTTTACCGGTTTCCATTTCGGCATACCCTCTCCTTGGTCAAGCACAAACGGCGCATCTAAAATCAAATCCGTCGGCGAGTATCCGAGTTCAAGCGCTGTCAAATAAACAAAAGGTTTAAAACTCGAACCTGTTTGGCGATAGGCTTGCGTTGCCCGATTAAATTGCGATTTTTCAAAAGAAAAACCACCGACCAACGCCAACACTTTGCCCGTATGCGGATCCATCACCGCCATACCGCCTTCAACAATCGGCACCTGCCTCAACTTATACACCGGCAATCCTTTTGTCGGCTTATCCGTTATTGTTTTTTCCGCATAAATCACATCGCCTTTTTTCAGAATCTGTTCCATTTTTGTCGGCACCGGCCCCATATCTTTGCCTTTTTCTTTAAACCGTGCCCACTTGGAATCTTCAAGCAAAATATTACCTTTTTCACCGCCTGCCGTTTCGATTTCCGCTTTATCTGCCGTTACTTTAATCACCACGGATTTTTCCCACATCGGCTCGGCCCCTGCCGGCAATTTGGCGTCTTGCAGACTTTGCTTATAATTTTCATCTATTTTAATCTGCGCCGTTGCGCCGCGCCATCCGTGCCGCAAATCGTACTCTATCAAACCTTTACGGAACGCCCGATTGGCAATATCCTGTATTTTCGGGTCAATCGTTGTTCGTACAATCAAACCGCCCTGATACAATGCCTCATCGCCGAAATTGCGACTGATGGTACGCCGGACTTCTTCGCTGTAATACTCCGTACCTTTCAAAAATCCGCTTTTGCGTTCCACTGTTTCCAAAGGCTTCAATTTGGCTTCTGCCGCATTTTCCGCCGTCACATATCCGTCCTCGACCATACGGTCAATCACCCAGTTGCGCCGTGCCACCGCCGCATCATATTTTGTTTTCGGGTTATAGTTATTCGGACCTTTCGGCAATGCCGCCAAATATGCGACTTCGTGCAATTCAAGTTCTTCCAGTGACTTGCCGAAATAATTGATTGCCGCCGCAGCAACACCGTACGATCTGTTTCCTAAATAAATTTCATTCAGATAAAGTTCGAGAATATGCTCTTTGGTGTATGCTTTATCGATACGTCGGGCCAAAATTGCCTCTTTAAGTTTGCGTGTATACGAAAGTTCCGAGCTGAGCAAAAAGTTTTTCGCCACCTGCTGCGTAATGGTCGAGGCTCCCGCCGGACGTTTTCCGGTTCCCATTTTGCGTACATTGCCGAGCACGGCACGGATAATACCCAAATAGTCAATACCGGAATGTTTATAAAAATGCTTATCCTCTGCAGAAATAAAAGCATTTTTCACCATATCCGGAATCATTTCAACCGGCACAAACAAACGCTTTTCGGCCGCATATTCCATCATTACCTGTCCGTCACCGGCAAACAGACGCGTTGTTACCGGCGGCTCATAATTTTCAAGCTGATGATAATCCGGAATTGTAATATTAACCTTTGTCACGGCATACGTCACGGCCGCAATCAATATAATCAGACAAAACAGACCCAAACTGGCGATATAAGATAAGAATCTCAGCATTCCGACTCACAAAAAAAACGTTCAAACTTGCATTGAATTTATTATAATTTCGCAAAATTGCAACAGATATTTACTTGGCGTGTGCACTGTTTACCAATTGGAGGCAATTTCCGGATCTTTAAAATAACGATCAATTGCGCGCGCAGTAGCTTCGGCCAGTTTTTTGCGATACGCCGGCGTTTTTAAATTTGCTTCTTCGGTTCGATTCGACAAATATCCCATTTCCAGCAATGCCGCCGGCACATCGGGCGCTTTTAATACCGCAAAGCCGGCAAACCGATGTGTGTTACGCACCAATTTTACGCTTTTGGACATTTCCTGCACCAAATATGTGGCATATTTTGAAGACTTATTGCGCGTATCCGTTTGCGAAAGAGAAATCAGAATATCGTTAACTTCCTTGGTATTGCCGCCCAAATCGATACCGCCGATAATATCCGCCTTATTTTCACGTTCAGCCAAAGCTGCCGCCTCTTGGTCGGACGCCGTATCCGAAAGCGTATAAACGGAAAGTCCGGTTGCATTGCGATTCTGCGCACTGTCGGCGTGTATTGACATAAACAAATCCGCTTTGCGTTGTTGCGCAATTTTGATGCGTTGGCGCAACGGAATAAAGATATCGTTGTCACGAGTCAGATAAACCGCATATCCCTTGTTTTGCAAAATGGCTTGAAGCTCTTTTCCCATCGCCAGCGTAACATTTTTTTCATACGTCTTGGCATACGAACCGATTGCTCCCGGATCTTTACCGCCGTGTCCGGGATCCAGCACAATGATGCGTTTGCGTCCGGACCTTGCGGCAGGTACAAAAGTCGTTGCGACCGGCGTTTCTTTTACTGCCGGTGCTTTTTCTGATTTTATCGGTGCCTGAGTAATTTTTTGTTCGCCTTTTTGCGTATATTTATCACTCAGCTGTGCTCTGAAATTTTCGGCAGACGTTGACATCAAATCTATCACCAGACGCCAGTTTTGCCCTTCTTGCGGTGCCATAACAAAAGTTTTTTTGACAACCGCCGGCTGAGATAAATCCATCACCACACGCTTATCGTTTCCTTCAAGTTTTCCCAATCTCGCACCGCTTACAACCTGATTGGAGGCTCTTGTCTGCAATTTTTCGATATCGGAATCATCTAAATCAACCACCACCCGTTTCGGAGAATCGAGTAGAAATACACGATAATTCACTTTACCGTTCATATCAAACACGACACGGGCGCCGTCCGGCTGATTTCCGAGACGCATATTATAAATTCGCACACCGGCAAAAGCCTGTGTTGCAAACAAATATGCAAAACAGCAAAAAACAAATACCCCGAATATCAGACGGTTTAAAAGTCTCATTTGAATTTCTCTTTTCTACCAATTGAGTTTACACCATTTTTTGTAAAGTATACGGTGTATAAGTTACCAATCGGTTAAAAGATTACAGATTTTTTTTGCATATCGTGCAAATTTTTATTGTTTTTTTAAATTTATTATCTATGCTAAAAACGATTATCGGTCGGAGTTTGTTTTTTATTTTGAGAGTGAATGAATGACAAGGAAAAAACAATTCCGGCACAGACGATAAAGAAAGTTTGGGTTTAAGATACACCCTCCGTCGCTTTTTCAATAACCAAGAAGAATAAGCGCAAAAGCGGCCGAGGCATAATATGTTTAATCTGTTGCACTGCGGTGATTTACCGCAAATTTTGTGCTATGCGATTTATCCGTTTTGTATTGTTAAACCTATGGTTATTACTCGTTTGAGCCGATTAAACGAGCTGAAATATGGGGATTATAATGACAAAAAGAATGTTAATTGACGATACGCAGCCGGAAGAAACACGTGTTGTTATTGTCGACGGAAACAAAGTTGAAGATGTGGAATTCGAATCATCTTCGCGCAAACAAATCAAAGGCAACATCTATACGGCAAAAGTTATTCGTATCGAGCCGTCTTTACAAGCCGCATTTATTGACTACGGCGGCAATCGCCACGGTTTTTTGGCGTTTAACGAAATTCATCCGGATTATTACAACGTCTCCGATGAAGTAATGAAAGAAGTTGATGCCGAAGTTGATGAAATCATAAACGGCAAGATTCGCTATATTAAAGAACGTGAAGCGGAAAAAGCCCGCTATAAAGCCGAAAAAGAAGCCAAAGAAGCACAACGCAGATTAGAGGCAGAACAGGCGCACGAAATAGAAGAAGCGCAAATGGAACCGATACAGAACACGATGCCGGAAAATGACACGTATATGCAAAATTCATCAGCGGCAGAAATGATTGAAACACCGGAACCGTTTACAGCCGATAACACATCGGAACCGGCCGTATTGCCGGCCGTTGCGGAAACAAACATCTCGGAAGTTGCATCAACACCGATTGAACCGGTGCAAACTGTCAATGACACAACTGCGGAATATCCGTTACAAAATACCGAAATTATTGAAACGGCTGTTGTAAATACGGATTCGGCAACAACGGAAAACGCAGAAAATACCGAAACGGCAGAAACTTCGGAAACGACAGAAGCCAAACAATCTCACCGACGTCGTCGGTCAACCCGCCGCCCCCGCGATCGTAAGAAAGCCCCGCAAACACTTGCCGAGGCAGCCGGTTTGGGCAGTGAAGTCATTGAAGATGAAATTGATGACGACTTAGATTCCGATGACGATATTGATGATGCAGATATTAACGAATACAATTTTGATTTACAGCGTAAGCTTTTGAAAGCGCGTAAATTATTTCATCGCAGCACGATTCAGGACGTGATTAAAGAAGGTCAGACGCTGTTGGTGCAAATTGTCAAGGAAGAACGCGGAAATAAAGGTGCTGCCTGCACAACATACATTTCGCTGGCCGGAAGATATTGCGTATTGATGCCGAACCGCATAAAAAGCGGCGGTGTTTCGCGCAAAATAACCAATGTATCCGACCGTAAACGCCTAAAATCCGTTATGAAAAGCCTGTCGCTGAACGCCGATATGTCATTGATTATCCGCACTGCCGGCGAAGATAAAACAGAAGCGGATATTATACGCGATTACAACTATTTAATCCGCACGTGGAACGCGATTCGCTACGGTGCATTGCGCACACCGGCACCGGCAATGGTATATGAAGAAGGCAATCTGATTAAACGCGCCTTACGCGATATGTATACAAAAGATATTTCGGAAGTCATTATCGACGGTGATGAAGCCTATCAAACCGCGCGAAATTTTGTAAAAATATTGTCACCGCACAATTTAAAACATATCCGTAACCGCAAACCGGGAGAAGTTCCGGTATTTCAGCGTTTTCAGGTTGAAGCGCAACTGGATAAACTTCATAACCCGATTGTTCAGTTGGAATCCGGCGGCTATCTGGTGATTAACCCGACCGAAGCGCTTGTTTCGATTGATGTCAACTCCGGTCGTGCCACAAAAGAAAAAGATATTGAAGAAACCGCCCTCAAAACCAATCTGGAAGCGGCCGATGAAATTGCCAAACAGCTTAAAATGCGTGATTTGGCCGGTCTGATTGTGGTTGACTTTATCGATATGTACGAGCAACAAAACAACGTTGCGGTCGAACGCCGAATGAAAGAAGCAATGAAAGAAGACCGCGCACGTGTTCAAATTGCCAAAATGAGCATCTTCGGCCTGCTGGAAATTTCACGGCAAAGAATGCACTCCTCTTTTATGGAAAGCAATTATGAACCTTGCCCATATTGCCACGGACGCGGTGTCACACGTACGGTGGAATCCGGTTCAACACTGATTTTGCGCTCAATTGAAAGCGAAGGCGTCCGCAACAGCGGTGTCAAACTGACGGTTACGGTACCGGTGGATTTTGCAACGTATCTGCTCAATCACAAACGCAAACAGCTTTCCGCATTGGAAGAAACATACGACTTGCAAATTATTGTTGCCGGAGATATATCTATGAAAGATGTTTCCGACTTTAAGATTGCACGCGAGAAGTTGCAATCTGCCGGTACAGCACCAAAAGAAGTCGCCGCAACTTGTTATGAAACGGAAAATGCGGATTGTGATGAAGATGAGGATATTGAAGTGCCGGAAGAACCGACCGATTCCGAAAATGGTGACAGACGTTTTCGTTTCCGCCGCAACAACCGCGGACGTAAACAACGTCGCGGCAATCGTATGGATGCGGCGCCGAAACCGGAACCGATATCCGAACCGAAAGCGGAGAAAAAATCTTGGTGGCAAAAATTGCTCGGCTGAGCATATATGTGTTTTTAAGCCTGTTTATAACCGGTCTGTTTTGCGGACCGGTACGGGCCGATGACAGTATCACGCTTATATCCGATGCCGAAACCCAAAAATATTTGGCAGATATCGTTCAACCGCTGTACCAAGCTGCGGGATTGGCTTTTAATCCCAACAAAATATACATTGTCCGCGATAATTCGCTTAATGCCTTTGTCAGTGACGGTAATTATATGTTTGTACACACCGGAACATTGATTGAAGCTGAAAATACCAACGAACTTTCGGGAATTTTGGCGCACGAAACAGGTCATATTTTAGGCGGACACATTGTACGTCAAAAAATCAAAATGCAAAAAATGCAATATATGATGCTCGGCTCGATGATTGCTGCCGGTGCGGCTGCCGTATCTACCGGACGCGGTGATGCTGCAATGGCTGTTGTTTTGGGTTCACAAAGCGCCGCACTCAACACTATGCTGCATTATCAGGTACAAGAAGAACGCAGTGCCGATGAAAGTGCCGTCAAACTTTTGAATAAAACCGGACAATCAACCAAAGGGTTGCTGAACTTTATGAATAAAATCAAGCAGAAAAATATTCTGAGCGGCTTGGAAGAAAATGCATATTTCCGCACGCACCCGATGACAAACGAACGTATCAGCCATTTTAAAGAGGCGGAAAAAACAAACCACCATCCGACCGCACATAAACTTGACAGCAAATTTGCAATGGTCAAAGCTAAAATTGCCGCTTTTCTGTTGGACAAAGATAAGGTCAACCGAATGTATCCGGCAACCGACAACTCCGCACCGGCACGCTATGCACGTGCTGTTTCGGCTTTTCGGCAAGGCAATATTCCGCAAGCTCTGAATTTAATCGACGGATTGCTTAAAGAAAACCCGTCAAATCCTTATTTTTACGAGTTAAAAGGCCAATTTTTATTTGAAAGCGGACAAGTACAACAAAGTATCAAAGCATACGAAAAAGCTTTGCAACTGTTGCCGAACAATTATCTTTTGCAAGTCAGTTTGGCGCACGCTTTGATTGAAAGCACTCCGAATAAGCAAAACATTCAACGTGCAATCTCTTTATTGCAAAAGTCCTTATACACCGTCAACACGCCGTTTGCGTGGCAACTTCTGGCACGTGCTTATGATATGAACAATCAACGGGCCGCATCATATTATGCGGCAGCCGAATACAGCTACGCCGATGATAATCTTGAAACGGCGAAACGACAACTTCTGAACGCACGTAAAGCCGGCGCGGATAAATCTCTGAGTTTAAAAATATCCGATTTGGAACAGCGCATAAAAGAAGATGAAAAAGAAAGAGAATAGCACAACGGCTACCGAACAAAATCCGACAGCCGTTACTCTGAATTTTAAGCATCCTCTTCTTCAGCCAATATCACATCCGTACACGAGATATGTCCGGTCTGTGTTTCTACCTCGAAATGACGCGGCCACATCTCTTCACGATAACGCAAACTGATTTGATCGCGGACAAAAAACGGTTTATCCGAACGCACGCCTTCAAACAACACTCTTTTGCAAAGCAGCTTGAGCTTTAATTTCTGCGGACCGTCAACGTCCTGAACATCAAGAAGCACATCAAAAGCTCCATCCACAAAGCGTGACGAATTCATTGCCGCAACTTCTCCTTTAATTTTCAAATACATAATTATAAACAAACCGTCTCCTTGAACGGGGTTCTAAATATAAATAATAGTCAACATTGTATTAAATCTGTTTCGGATTATATACGCCGGAAACTTTTTAAATCAAGCATTTTGTGTATAAAACGCTCAAAAAGACATCTGATTATAAAAAAAGGAGGCCGAAACCCCCTTTAGTTTATCACAATCCATACCGACGGTTTATGCAACTTTGGCATCGTATGCGAGTGTAATACCTTCAATCTCACCTTCGGTACCGCCGGAACAATTCGGCATAACCTTCACTGCCAACACTTGCTCGGCAATATAGGACTGATTTTCTTGTAAAGCCTGTGCCAATTCGGCATCTTTGGTCGCATAGCACAATTCGATACGGTCGGAAATATTAAAGTCTTTATCCTTACGCAGCGTTTGCACCAAACGTACAAAATCCCGTGCCATACCCTCACGCTTGAGTGTATCGGTAATATTGGTATCAAGCGTCAGCACGGCTTTATTATCGGCAAAAGACTGTCCGGCAACACCATCTTTCATCTCCAAACGTACTTCAAACAAATCGTTTGTCAACACCTTGCCGCCGATAGACAACGTACCGTCATCATTCAAAATCCACTGTCCTTGCTTATAAGCTGCCATAACCGCCCCCATATCTTTACCGAGCGTTTTACCTAAAAGCGGTGTATAAAGATACACACTCTTGGTGGCATAATTGCTCAAATTATCATCAAAACGCACTTCTTTAACATTCAGCTCATCTTTAACGATTTCCTGATATGCCGGAGAAAGCGTTGCACCGATAACCGTTAAACTGGCAAGCGGCAAGCGATTGCGCAGATTCTTTTCTTCACGGATAAATTTACCGGTCGAACATAAATCTTGAACAAAATCCATTTCCGTCATCAGACTTTCATCGGCTTTGATTTCATTCAAACTCGGATAGTCACACAGATGCACCGATTCGCCGCCGGTCAGATTTTTGTAAACATATTCGCATATAAACGGCATAATCGGCGCTGTTAATTTTGCCACATTAACCAATACCGTATAAAGCGTATCAAACGCCTGTGCATCACCGCGCCAAAAACGTTCTCGCGTACGGCGAATATACCAGTTGTTCAACACTTCCATAAATGCGGCGGTTTCACTGCAGACTTCGGCAATATCATAGGTTTCAAAACCGTGTTTAAGCTTTGCTGACATTGCTTTAAGTTTGGATAAAATATAGTTATCCATAGCTTCGGAAGAAGATGTAATTTCTTTAGCCTGATAATCTTCGGCATTGGCATAAAGCGTAAAGAAATAAAACGCGTTCCACAGCGGAATCATTGCCGAACGCGAGGCTTTGGCTATTTCCTTACCTTCTTTATCAACCGCGACATTTCCGCCTTTCAGAACCGGTGAAGAAACCAAGAACCAACGCAACGCTTCCGAACCTATTGTATCCAGAATTTCATTCGGGTCCGGATAATTCTTTAAGCGTTTGGAGAGTTTTTGCCCGCCTTCTGCCATCAACAAACCGGTGCAGATACAATTTTTGAATGCCGGCTTGTTATGCAAAGCGGTTGACAGCACAGTCAGCGTATAGAACCAGCCGCGTGTTTGGTCGATTGCTTCCACGATAAAGTCAGCCGGAAAATGATTTTCAAACCACTCTTTGTTATCAAACGGATAATGTACCTGTGCATACGGCATTGAGCCGGATTCAAACCAACAGTCAAACACATCGCTGACACGGCGCATCATTGTTTCTCCGGACGGATCATCAGGATTCGGATATACCACATCGTCAATATACGGTTTGTGTAAATTATCGACCGTTACACCGGTTGCTGCTTTGATTTCCTCCAAAGAACCGAACACATCAACCCGCGGAAACTTAGGATTATCCGACTTCCATACCGGAATCGGCGTTCCCCAGAAACGATTGCGTGAAATAGACCAATCGCGCGCACCTTCAAGCCACTTTCCGAAACGACCGTCTTTAATATGCCCCGGAATCCAATTGATTTGCTGATTGTTTGCCACCATTTTATCTCGGAAATCGGTTACTTTTACAAACCACGAACTCATCGCTTTATAAATCAGCGGCGTATCGGTGCGCCAACAATACGGATATGTATGCGTATATTGTTCTTTTTTCACAAGCAGACCGTTTGTTTTAAGCCGCTGCATAATCGGCTCATTGGTATCAAACACCTGCTGACCGGCATAATCGGCAACTTCTGAGGTGAATTTTCCGGCCTCATCTACCGGACATACCACCGGAAAATTCTCATCGTATGCACGACAAGCCTCAAAGTCGTCTTGACCGAACCCCGGCGCAATATGAACCACACCGGTACCGTCTTCGGTAGAAACAAACTCACCGGAAAGAACTTTAAACGCGCCTTTTTCTTTTAAGTTTGCAAAATACGGAAACATCGGTTCATAGCTGAGTCCCAATAAATCGGAACCTTTTATCGTGCCGACTTGCGTAGCGTGTTCAAGTTGTTTTTTATAGCTACCCAAACGCGTGGCTGCAATGATATACTGCTGTCCGTCTTCTTCCATTACGGCATAGTCTATATCTTTACCCACCGCCAACATCAAGTTAGAAGGCAAAGTCCACGGCGTAGTGGTCCACACCAAAATCTTGCGCCCGTCTTCGAGCTTAAACATCACCGTAATCGCATTATCGGTTTTGTCGCGATAACCCAAGTTGACCTCAAAGTTTGAAAGCGGCGTTTCGGCTGCCCACGAATACGGCAAAACGCGATAATCTTCATAAACCAACCCCTTATCATAAAGCGCCTTAAAATTATGAATAACCGATTCCATAAACGAAAGATTCATTGTTTTATAATCGTGATTAAAGTCAACCCAACGACCGATGCGTTTAAACATCTCAACCCAAATGCCGGAATATTTCAACACATCTTTGCGGCAAAAGTCATTAAACTTTTCCACGCCGTATGCTTCGATTTGTTTGCGTCCGGAAACACCGAGTTGTTTTTCGGCAGACATTTCCGCCGGCAAACCGTGGCAATCCCATCCCAAGCGGCGTTCAACCTTTTTACCGTTCATTGTCTGAAAACGCGCCGCCACATCTTTGACATAGCTGACCATAATGTGCCCGTAGTGCGGCGTGCCGTTGGCAAACGGCGGTCCGTCATAAAACACAAACTCAGCCGCACCGTCACGATTATGCACCGATTTTTCAAACGTATTATCTTCGTCCCAAAATTTTAAGACTTCTTTTTCCAATTCGACAAAGTCAGGCTTTGCCTTTACTTCAGCATAGTATTTCGTCATATTTCGTACCCTATAAAACAGAGATTTTTAAATTGATTTATCAGATTTTTTGAAAAGATTTTATGTAAAAGATGCCCCAATCCCCTAAGGGATAATCTTAAAAATATATGATATGCATAAACGGCTCATCTTTTCCTCTTTTTTGTTAAACTGCAAGCAATTTATACCAACTTTTTATAAAGGTCAAGAGCCTTTTAGAAATATATACGCGCCTCATACGCGTTCGAATTTTGAAAAATAACTTGATTTTAAAAACAAATCGGGCTATTTTGGGCAGCATAAAAGCGATAATCCTGCGACACAGGGGAGCTGAAGGAAGAACGAAATTCGGCGATATAAGTATCTGAAACGCCTGATTTTTATTAGAACCTTTCGGGTTTGCCCGTTACAGCTATAACAAAGACCAAAGTAAGGTGGCACCGCGACCGAAAATCGCCCTTACGGACTAAAATTTTAAGATTAAAGGTGTTATAAATGTTATCAAGAATTTATATTAAAGAAGTACCGGAACACGTCGGGGAACAGGTTCTGCTCAAAGGTTTTGTGCACACGCTGCGCATTCAGGGCAGTGTATCGTTTTTGATTTTACGTGATATTTCCGGAACAATTCAAAACGTCATCGTTAAATCCAACGCCGATGCTTTTGCCTATGTCAAAACATTATCACTGGAATCAACGGTGGAAATTATCGGTCTGGCCAAGAAAGACCCGACACGCGAAGGACGTTACGAAGTTGAAGTCGAAACAATCAAGGCTTTGGCAATGAGCGAGCCGGAATTACCGATTGCTGTCAACGAAAAGAACGAAGTTGAAGCGGCAACCGATATTCGTCACCAATATCGTTTTCTCGATTTGCGCAAACCGAAAAATATGCTGGCTATGAAGCTGGCAAGCGCGTTTGACCGTTATTATCGCGAATATTTGTTCAGTCAGAATTTTGTGGAAATTCACACCCCGAAAACAATGCCGACTCCGTCGGAGAGTTCGTCCGATTTGTTTGAAGTGAAGTATTTTGATCGTCCGGCATATTTGGCGCAGTCGCCGCAACTTTATAAGCAAATGGCAATTGCAAGCGGTTTGGAACGCGTGCTTGAAGTCGGACCGATTTTCCGTGCCGAAAAATCATTTACCAGCCGTCACGCCACAGAATGTACCTCTTACGATGTGGAAATGGCGTTTATTAAAGACCATAACGACATTATGGAACTTGAAGAAAATCTGATTGTCTACATTTTAACCAAAATCAAAGAAAATTATGGTGATGAAATCAAGGCAATTTACGGACTTGACGTAAATGTTCCGAGTTTGCCGTTCCCGCGCATTACAATGGCGGAAGCAAAGAAATTGCTCGGCTCAAAAGATTTGGAATCCGATTTAACCTCGGAAGAAGAAAAAGCTCTCGGCGACTATTTTGAAAAACAGGGACAGGAATTTGTTTTCTTAACAGATTTCCCTATTTCGGTTCGTCCGTTTTATCATAAATATTATGAGGATAAGCCGTGCACCAAATCGGCGGATTTGATTTATCGCGGACTTGAGATTACAACTTTGGCGCAGCGCGAAGAACGTTACGATGTATTGGTCAGCCAACTTAAAGCCAAAGGATTGGGAACCAAAGATATTCAATGGTATCTCGATTTCTTCCGTTACGGTATGCCGCCGCACGGCGGTTGGGGTTTGGGCGGCGCCCGCTTTATTATGAAGTTGCTCGGAATTGAGCATATTCGTGACGCAATGTTTATCTATCGCGGTGTGAATAACCTCAATCCATAATCACAAACAAATATCTGATTCAGATATCGGCGGCTTTGCTTAAGCCGCCTTTTTTCTGCGCAAAAAAAAATACCGAAAAAAATCTCAGAATCTTTATATAATGGAACGCTCTGGGCGATTGTCCTTCGCTTTGCTCACAACGGCTTCGGCTGCGGCGCAATATTACGCGCCGCTATCTCTGCTCCGAACGGGAAGTTCTCCTCGCACCGGAGCATTTTATACACAAAAAACCGCCAAAAAGGCGGTTGAATGACTTCTAAATGGCGCGCTCTGGGCGATTCGAACGCCCGACCCACAGCTTAGAAGGCTGTTGCTCTATCCTGCTGAGCTAAGAGCGCATTGATAATATCAAAACAGAAAATTACATAAAAAATAAACTTTGTCAATCATATTTTGCAAATTTCTTGCGAGATTTTTTATAAACAAAATTTCAACAAAAAATATTGACAAATATAAAAAACAGTGTTATAAAGATAATGTTATTTCATATTATTTATTTACAAATTCAAAAACAAAAAAAGATGGAAACAAAGAACATTATCAAGTACTCAGTTCTCGGTGTTGTCGCTCTCATCGCCGTGTGTTGCATTTTCTCGTCTTTCTTCGTGATCGATGCCGGTTACCGCGGTGTTAAGTCAACACTTGGCACTGTCGAGGAATACTCGTACCAGAACGGTGTCGGATTCAAGGCTCCCTTCATTACGAAGGTCATCGAGTTTGATGTCCGCACCAAGAAGATGAACGAGAAAACCTCGTGCTACACTGCCGATATGCAAACGGCAGAAATTGACTACACTGTCACCTACAACCTGAAGGGAGACAATGTCCATATGCTGTATACTCAGGTCGGACAGGATTATGAGGCCAAGAAAATCGTGCCTATCCTGAATGACGTGATTAAGAGCACCATCGGACAGTGGCAAGCACAGGAATTGGTGAGCAACCGTGACAGCGCCCGTATCAGTGTAACTGCCGGCTTGCAGCAAAAACTTGATTCCCGTTATTTTGAAAACGTATCGTTTCAGTTTAACAACATAGACTATAGCGATGCGTTTGAAAAGTCGATTGAGGCAAAGGTCATTGCCGGTCAGCAGGCTGAAAAGGCTATCAACGATACAAAACGTATTGAACAAGAAGCCCACCAGAAAGTTATTGCCGCCGAGGCCGATGCCAAGGCTATGACAATCAAGGCTGAGGCTCTCGCCAAAAACAAGGGGCTGACCGAGTACGAAGCCGTACAGAAGTGGGACGGTAAATTACCGACCTATATGTTCGGCGGTTCGGTTCCTATGATTCAGGTGCCGACAGGTAAGTAAATGAGCTTTAATCCATAAAGAAAGAACCTTATACCTCAAATGAGGAATAAGGTTCTTTTTTATGCTCCGTCTACGGTATCGACCTGACGTGTGTCACATACGTCTATCTCTGATAACCGGTTTGCGCGACAGCCTGTTCCCAACTGATGGTTTTGCCGGACCTGACCGCCTTTTGCACACCTTTGACTCTTTGCGTATTTTCCACCTGTCTTTTAACCGCCTCTTGCAATTGTTCCATTTGCTTTTCGGATAAACCGGCGCGTTTAGCCAAATCCCGACCGAGCTGGTCTATTTCTTCTTGCGATATTCCTTGCCCGACTTTACTGTACGCCTCATACATCTGATTCCAATCTTCTTGTGTCAACTGAGGCGCCCCGTGCCCCAGTTTACCGTAATTTACTTTATCCGTACCGGCCTCACCGAGCGCCATTTTACCGTTCAAAATATCTTCAGCCAGTTGATGATCCCGCATTTCCTGCGTTTCACCAACCTCTCGGCTCTCCGGTTTCAACAAGATTTTACCACCATCGGTATTATGCGAATCATAATCTTGAATCGGTCTTTCGGAAAAATTCTCCATCGGTTGTTTTTTCGATTCGTTTTCGGCAACGCTTTTTGCCATACCGCCAATTCCCAGTACGGCGGCGATTGCTGCTGTCACTACACCGGCTTTTGCCATACCGGAATCTCTCAGCCATTCCATCATCTGATTTTTCTGTTCGGCATCTTCACGCATTGCCCTTTTCAAAAGTTCCGGATTAGGTTTCGTCATATTCTTTCTCCTCCAAAATATTTCATTATTGCTTATTATATCCTATATTCATCTTTTTGTCAATAATATTTATTTTTTGAAATTATTGTTTATGATTTTGGGTTTTTACTTGAATTTTCCGCAGGTATCGGCTAATTTTTCGTTAATTTGAGAGTTTTTTTTGAGGGAACTATGTCCGATTTATTTGAAACAAATACGTCATTATCAACACAAAGCAAGGCCGAATATACGGCAAACGACATCGAAGTGTTGGAAGGTCTTGAGCCGGTACGCCATCGTCCCGGAATGTATATCGGCGGCACCGATATTCAGGCAATGCATCATCTGGTGGCAGAAATTTTGGATAATTCTATGGACGAAGCGGTTGCCGGTTTTGCCAATCATATTGATGTAACCATAAATGCCGATTATACCGTAACAATCACTGATAACGGGCGCGGTATTCCGGTTGACGAGCATCCGAAATATCCGGGTGTGTCGGCTCTGGAAGTTATTTTGACGACACTCCATTCGGGCGGCAAATTCGGCGGCGGAGCATACAAGGTTTCCGGCGGTTTGCACGGCGTCGGCTTATCGGTGGTGAACGCTCTTTCGGAAAAACTCACGGTTGAGGTTGCGCGCGACAAAAAACTGTGGCGACAAGAATATTCACGCGGCAAACCGATGACCGCACTTGAATTTGTCGGCAACTGTCCGAACCGCCGCGGCACATCTATCACCTTCAAACCTGATGCCGAAATCTTTGAAGGCAACAATCAGTTTATAATCAACCGCGTGTATCGTATGGCACGTTCCAAGGCATTTTTGTTCAAAGGTGTGCTGATAAACTGGAAATGTGCGCCGGAGCTGATTGCCGAAGGGGATACCACCCCGCCGGAAGCGGAGTTGCATTACCCGAACGGATTGGCCGATTTTTTGAATATCCAAATCGGCGACCGTGCCACAATCAACCGTGCACCGTTTACGGGTGAATCCGAACTCGCCAACAACGAAGGACGCGTTGAATGGGCAATTACGTGGCCTTTAGATGAAAAAGGCTTCTCTTATTCTTATTGCAACACGGTCATCACACCGGACGGCGGCACACACGAAACAGGCTTTCGTTCGGCACTGACACGCGGTTTGAAAGAATACGGCGATATGGCAGGTTTCAAAAAAATATCGGCAATGACCGCCGACGATTTACTCAGCGATGCCTGTCTGATGCTTTCGGTATTTATCACCGACCCGCAATTTCAGGGACAAACAAAAGATAAATTGACCTCAACCAAGGCGATTCATTTGGTGGAAACTGCGGTTAAAGATTCTTTCGACCACTGGTTGTCGAGCGATGTTGAAAATGCCAAAGCGTTGATAGAATATGTGTTGGAACGCGCCGAAGCTCGTCGCAAAAAGAAAGAAGAAAAAGCACAGAACCGTAAAAGCCCGACAAAAAAATTACGTCTGCCGGGAAAATTGGCAGATTGTTCTCAGGCAGCGGCAGAAAATACCGAAATATTTATTGTTGAGGGAGATTCCGCCGGCGGCTCGGCCAAGCAGGGACGTGACCGCGTGACGCAAGCTATTCTGCCTTTGCGCGGCAAAATTTTGAACGTTGCCAGTGCATCGGTTGAACGAATTGCGCAAAATCAGGAAATTAAAGATATGATTGAGGCGCTCGGCTGCGGCGTAAAAGACAGTTATAATGATGATAATCTGCGTTATGAAAAAATCATTATTATGACCGATGCCGATGTTGACGGTGCACATATTACCTCGTTGTTGATGACATTCTTTTATCAGCATATGCCGAAACTGATAGAAAACGGACATCTGTATATTGCCACGCCGCCGCTCTATAAAATCGTGGCAGGCGGCAAAAACTATTATGCGCTTGATGACGAAGAAAAAGATAAAATCCTTGCCAAAGTCACAAAAGGCAACACCAAACCGGATATCAGCCGATTTAAAGGTTTGGGCGAAATGAGCCCGACACAGCTCAAAGAAACAACAATGGATAAAAATAACCGTATTTTATTGCGTGTGATGATTCCGAGTACAGATACCGAAGAAGGCCGTGCCGAAGATTTTGAAACCCGTCGTCAGGTAGAGCGTTTAATGGGAAAAGATCCGGAACCGCGTTTTCGTTTTATTATTGAACGTGCAAAATTTGTTGACAACTTGGATATCTAGCCGATGATTTGGGGACTGAAAACCGAAGCTGCTTTTGATGTATGGTCAATTGAACATTTGGTAATGGGTGTGTCGGTCGGTTGGTTTTCGATGCTGGTTGCGGCAAAGTTGGTCGGAAACGAAAAAATATCCGATAATCTGCGACTTAAAATCAGCTTTATCATCACACTGCTGGTGGCATATATGTGGGAAACTCTCGAACACTATTTAGAAGTCGGACTTGCCGGTCAGACGGTTGCATATTGGCTGCAAGGCGTCGAACATTGGAGTAACCGGCTGATTTGCGACAATGTTATGGTGATGAGCGGCTGGTGGATTTATCAGCAGAAAAACCGCGCCGTATGGTTTGCACGGATTTTTTCGATTATCTGGCTGTTTGTGCATATATTTATTTTCCCGCACAGTATGTATTTGCACGAGTTGTTTTAACATAATATGCGTCGTTATCGGTGTTTCAAGAAAGAGTCTGTCATTCTTACGTAAGAGAGAACTTGTATGTTGCCGTGCATACTGTCCGTTTCTGTGTCTGAAGGAATAAAATAAAGTCATTCTCAGATGAGCGATAGCGAGAACCGAGGAGTCGAAGACATCTTTGGTCAATCCCCGAAGAAAAAACACGTCATTCTTGCGCAAGCGAAAATATCCCGCCATACATATTCAATAATGGCCGATACATTATAAAGCCCGAGTCCGCACAGCACCTCTAGAGATCGTCACGTCGTGCGATGCACTCCTCACGATGACAGTCTTTTTCTTTGAGGTTATAACACCCGAGATTACACAGCGACGCGGGAGATTCTTCGTTTCGCTGACGTTCCATTCACGATGGCGTGTTTTTTATCTCTCCAGTTTTTTGTAGCGAATCCGATGCGGATTGCAGGCATCTTCGCCGAGACGAAGTTTTTTGTTCTTCTCGTAATCCTCAAAATTGCCCTCAAACCACTCAACGTGACCATTATCCTCATAAGCCAAAATATGCGTTGCCAAACGGTCCAGAAACCAACGGTCGTGAGAAGTTACCAACACACACCCCGGATACGCACTGATTCCTTCTTCCAACGAACGCAGAGTGTCTACGTCCAAATCGTTGGTCGGTTCATCAAGCAAAATTACATTTGCCCCCTTGCGCAGCATCTTTGCCAAGTGTACACGATTGCGCTCACCGCCCGAAAGCTGCCCGACTTTCTTTTGCTGGTCTGTGCCTTTAAAGTTAAATTGTCCGACGTATGCACGCGAAGACACCTCATTTTTGCCGAGTTGAATCATATCCAAACCGTCGGAAATTTCTTCCCATACGTTTTTATCCGGACTGAGTTCGTCACGCGATTGGTCCACATACCCCAAATCTACCGTTTCACCGATTCGTATCGTTCCCGAATCCGGCTTTTCCTGACCGGTAATCATTTTAAACAACGTTGTTTTTCCGGCACCGTTCGGTCCGATAATACCAACAATTGCGCCCTTTGGAATCTTAAACGACAAATCATCAATCAGCACGCGGTCGCCAAAACCTTTGGTCAGATGCTCGGCTTCAATCACCAAATCACCCAAACGCTCGGTCATCGGAATATTGATGTGTGCCGTCGTAATTTTTTCGCGACTTGCCTGCGATAAAAGCTCATCATAAGCATTGATACGCGCCTTGGATTTTGCCTGACGCGCCTTCGGATTTTTATGAATCCACTCCAATTCTTGCGCCAAAGTGCGTTGACGTGCCGTTTCTTCACGAGCTTCCTGTTCAAGACGTTTTTGTTTTTGCTCAAGCCAAGAAGTATAGTTTCCTTCGTATGGAATCCCCTGCCCGCGGTCAAGTTCCAAAATCCAACCGGTGACATTATCCAAGAAATAGCGGTCGTGCGTCACCATTACCACCGTCCC
The DNA here is from genome assembly GCA_017479985.1 of Alphaproteobacteria bacterium. Lineage (GTDB taxonomy): Bacteria > Pseudomonadota > Alphaproteobacteria > RF32 > CAG-239 > RUG410. Next base: position 53,469 of record JAFVBL010000012.1, read on the forward strand.
GTTATAATCGCGCAAATGGTGTTCAAGCCACGCCACCGATTCGGCATCTAAGTGGTTGGTCGGCTCGTCCAAAAGCAACATATCCGGCTTTGAAAGCAGCAAACGGCACAGCGCCACGCGACGTTTCTCTCCTCCCGAAAGTTTGGTAACATCTGCCTCCGCCGGCGGACAACGCAATGCGTCCATTGCAATCTGTACCGTGCGTTCGATATCCCAACCGTTCACGGCATCGATTTGCTCTTGCAACTCCGCCTGTTCGGCAATCAAGTCATTCATCTCATCATCGGTCATCGGTTCGGCAAATCTGGCGGAAACTTCCTCAAAACGCTGTAACAAACGTTGCGTTTCACCCAAACCGTCCATCACGTTTTCCATTACATTTTTATTCGGGTCAAGTTGCGGTTCCTGTTCCAAATAGCCTACTTTTACACCGTCTGCCGCCCAAGCCTCGCCGTTAAATTCTTTATCTATGCCGGCCATAATTTTCAAAAGAGTCGATTTACCGGCACCGTTTACACCCAAAACACCGATTTTAGCCCCCGGCAGAAAAGAAAGTGTAATATCCTTAAACAGTTCTTTGCCTCCCGGAAAAACCTTGGTTAAATGTTGCATCACAAAAATATATTGATAAGCGGCCATTTCTTACTCCTTTCTAACGGCTGAATTGTTGAGCATAAGCATTGTAACGCGCATCAATAAGCGGTACTTTTTCGACATTCTGCGTATTTTTTTCCGCTTGTGCAAGAGATTTTTTATACTGCGCATCCATTTTTATAAATGCCTCACGGTCTTTAACATACAATTTTGAAGCATCATAAGGTTTGCGCGGTGTAATAATCGTTCCGTCATACATTTTAATTTTGCCGTTGGCATATAACACACTCTTAAATATTTTCTGATTATTGAATGCCGGCAAAATTTCCGCACAATCGGCAAATTGATTTATTTCCGCTTCGGTGAATGCATCAACTTTGCCCATACTGTATTCGCGCATACCGCGTTTTTGTGCCGCCGCATCGGTTGCCTTGCTGACAATCAAAGCCCGAGACAGCAGTTCAAATTGATGATATTTCTTTGACTTACACGCCAAACCCTTACCGGACATCATTCCGAGTGAATACATTTCTTCTTCATACGTCGGCTTTTCATACGATGCCTGAGCCGATTCGCTTATCAAACAAAACAAAGCGGCAAAAATCAGAATTTTTTTCATAAATCTTCTCCGTAAATGCGCATTTTTACTCTTTTATAAGCCACAAAATTAAAATATATCTTAATTTTTGCGCTTTTTTCAAAAAAACGGTTGACAATTATGTATAAATAGCTTACTTTTCGCTCAAAATGTTTTGTAAAGGAATAAAAAAATGAAGTGTTACAGCTCTTTAAAATCTAAAAAAGTCCGCGACTTGAACTGCAAAATTGTACGCCGTAAAGGTCGTGTCTATGTAATCAATAAAAAGAACCCGAAGCTGAAAGCTCGTCAGGGTTAATTGAGACAGGTCTCCTTTGTTATGTAACCTCTTTGCCTATTGCAGAGAGGTTTTTTATTATGTTTTCGGCACAAAAAAACATCAGGCTTTTTGCACGATGGCTCCTGATGTTTGCTAAAAAAGTTATGTAGAACCGTCTGCGCTCAGACAGTAACGATTTCTTGCCGAATGGCAATCACCGCAGGCCGAATCTGACGATCAGCCATCAATTCGGAGCACGCATCTACAAACTGCGTACGAAAATTTGCCTTCTTCTGACACTCGCGCGCCAAATATTGCTTACGCATAGGCACTTTGTCACTGGTAGAGACAAGAATGTCTCGAATGACTTGTTTCAGACCATATCTGTCAATGTCTGCCCTGAATTTGGCACAGAACGTATGGTCCAACTTCATTTTTTCTGTTTTTTCCATTGAAAATAATAATAAATTTGTAAAACATATAGTGGGCTAAAAATTTCTAAATTATAAAATTGACAAAAGTAAAAGTAACACCTTTCACTACAAATTGCAAGATTTAAATGCAAAAAATTTACAAAAAAAATGTTTAACCTTCTTGACAAATATTAAGAAAAAATGTTAAAAAAGCAGATACGTGTAAATCATTATGACTATTATCAATCCCCAAAATATATATATTTATGAAACAAAAAAAGTATGATGTTGAAGGTATGTCGCTTAAAGAGTATCGCGACAATTTCGGAAAAGAAGTATCTCTCGATGTATTGAAGCGAGCTTACGGTTATTCTCAAATCGGACACTTGCCGCCCAACGCACTTTCCACAGCCGTAGCCATTTATGCCGAACCGTTCAAACAACACAATTTTTTGCAACTCGGTTTAATGGCAGAAAAGGAGCTGAATGCTGTCACTATCTGGAATTTGCAGACGGAAACGGTTACCGCACAGCGTGCACTTTTGTCCGGTGAGTGGGATTTTCATAACCGCGCAATGTGCATTGCCCGTTTGGGTGAGAACTATGTTTGCACACGTCGCACCACACTCGACTTTCCGAGTGACTTAATTATCGGCGTATACGAGCATCGGCATCGTTTTGCGGCAGTGGTCAGTCTGGAACAAAAACCGGAATCGGTGCTGGGCTTGTCCAAAGTACAAGAAGTGGCGGATATTATGGCAAAAAATGCGTTGGCATATTATCCGGAATATCTGGAGCTGAAAAAACGCTATGAGCGTATGCAGTCCACTCAACCGCAATATGCCAAGTATCACAAGCCCGAAAAATTGGTTGCATTTCTGCTCCAACGGCCGCTACGCTTTGTCAAAGGCATCAACAATACAAACAGCGTCTTTTATAACCCTGAGCGCGCTGTTACCGTCGATGCTTTTCTGAAACAACGCGGTGAAGAACTCAAACAACAGCTGAACCTTGTCAGTGTCGAACTTTTCGGAGATTTTGAACATCTTTAAATTTAATCCCTGCCGAACCGTTATGGTTTTGCGGGGATTAAATTTTTATATTTTGATTTTTAGGAAAATATGTGCTACACTATCTCATAACAAAGAGAGGAAAGATGAAAACATATTTGGTTGGCGGTGCGGTTCGCGATATGGTTTTGGGCAAGCCGCCACACGATTCGGATTATGTGGTATTCGGCGCAACACCGGAACAAATGACTGCACTCGGATTTGAGCGTGTCGGCAAGGATTTTCCGGTATTTTTACATCCGAAAACGCACGACGAATATGCTCTTGCACGTAAAGAGATAAAAACCGGCGACAAGCACACCGATTTTAAATTTATTTTCGGTCCCGACGTCACACCGCAAGAAGATATGCAACGCCGTGATTTTACGTGCAACGCACTGATGTTTGATGCCGAAAACAATAAAATCATCGATTTGGTCGGCGGTATTGACGATATCCATAATCGCATCATACGCCACGTCAATACCGAACATTTTATTGAAGACCCGTTGCGTGTTTTGAGAATGTGCCGTTTTGCCGCCAAGCTGGATTTTGATATTGCACCCGAGACAATGAAACTGGCGCAAGATATGACGCGAACCGGTATGCTTAATCATCTGACACCGGAACGCATCTGGAAAGAAATAGAGACCGCACTGAACACAGAACATTTTGATAAGTTTATCTCCGCAATGCGCGAATGCGGCGCACTGAAAGTTATTTTGCCGGAAGTCAATAGACTTTGGGATATGCCCGAACGAACGGATTATCACCCTGAAGGCAACTCCGGTGCTCATACATTACTTGTCTTAAAGCAGGGATATAATTTATCGCCGAAGATTAAATTTGCGCTTCTGTTGCACGATATCGGCAAAATTGATACATCGCCGGATATTTTGCCGCAACATATCGGACACGACAAGGCCGGTTTGCCGCACATTCAAAAAATTTGTCAGCGTCTTAAAGTACCGAATAAATATCGCGATTTTGCATTATTGGTGGCGGAATATCATATGAAATTCCACGCTGTGCCGCAAATGCGCAAGGGTAAATTCGTCACCTTTTTGGAAAAATTAACCGATAACTTTCGTGACGGCAAGCAGATGATTGATTTTATGCGTGCCTGCAAATGCGATTCATTCGGCCGTGGCTACACACCGACGGCAAATAAAAATGACGAAATCTTTGAAGCCGCACGCCGCTGCTTGCATAATTTTCGTATTCAACGTGCCATAAAAGCCGATTCAATGCCGAATTTTGATCAAATTCCGAAGGATAAGAACTTCAAAGACCGTCTGACTCAATTTCGCGCCACACGTGTTTTGTAACAGTTATATATATAACAAAAAAGCTCCGCCATCACTGACGGAGCTTTTTTAACATCAGAATAATTACCAAACAACTCTAACGTTGCCGCCTACGCCCCAGGCCTCATAGTCAGAACCGGCCGTGTAGTTACCGAATACGCCGAGTAAGAAACCGTTCATCAATTCGGCATCGGCACCGACTTCGATACGACCGTAAGTTTCGTTGTCAAGCGTGTCCTTAAATTCACGTCCGTCAACTTTAACTTTGCCGCCCGAAGCCAAAACTTGAATAATCGACGGCTTGATATATCCCGTTGTCGGCAATTCGTGCTCGTTATTAAACTGATATTCCAGTTTCAGAGCAGCTTCAAGCTCAACATCGTGAATAGTCGAAAATTCCGCCTCTTTACCCTCAGAATCTTTAGCATTGTCGAAGTCAATATAATTATATGTTGCACGCAACGAAGGCGTCAAAACGGAACGTCTGGTCATACGGATATCATATCCGGCTTCACCCTGAAGACCGACCGTCACACCGTCAACCGAATTTTTCACGCCGTTTTTGCCTTTCAAATCGGCATCAAGCTTACCGGCATAAAGCGCACCCATCAAATACAAATCACCGATGTATCTGCGATAGTAACCGCCCGCCACCCAGCTTTGCAGTTTGATTTCACTGCCGGCATAAGAGAAATACTGACCTTCTTTGCCGAAATTCTTCTTATTGCCGTCATTTTCATACTTACCGTTACGATAAGAACCGAAGATTCCGATTTCGTCTCTTGCGGTCGGTTGGAAATCCATACCGAAATCTACACCGAACAAGTCAAAGTCCGTTTCAAACGGTTTATCAAACGTACCGCTCCGATAGAACGGTGTTGCCCACAATCTTGTACGGAATCCGCCGTCTTCGTATTTACAGAACTGATTATTGCATTGATCCTGATAGCAGTTGCACTGACCTCTGTTGGTACGGTCAAGCGGTAACCGCAAAGAACGCAACTGCTCAACTGCCGAACGCGGCAAATCAATTGCAGTCATCGTTTCCGGCGGAATCGTATTATCAACGGCAGCACCTCTGTATAAGAACCAATCATATACCGATGTCGCTTCGTTATAATCATAACCGACTTTAATTTCATAGTTCGGGTTAATACCATTTATCACTGAGAACGTATATGTATCGGCATCAACACCGTAATCTCCCGGAGTCTGCGCAAAGTAAATACGTTGACCAACATCTAATTTAACGGAAGAATATCTTGTTGCCCGATCCTCATCAGACTTATTTTCCGTGTAGAATACAACAATCGTATCACCCGTGATTGCCTTATCAATCGTAATCACTTCAGAATTATAATGCTGACCTTCGTAATATCCGAACGCATAGCCTTCCGGCACCGAATCAATCGGAATCAGCGTGTGTTCGCTATCCGTACGCACCAAGTCATCATTATTCATATTGATATAGATTTTACCGCCTTCACTCTCTAACGTTCCGATGTGAATATTCTTGGTAATATAACCGTCTTGTTCGGAACGAACAACACCATTCGTTTTATTTACCAAATGACGGGCAATACCGACATCTGTATCCTCTGCTGCGTCATAATACATAAGATGACCGTCGTTTTCGACATAGTAACCCAAGTAGAAATTATCACTGCTTGTACCTTCATTATCGGCAGAAGTGGTCACACCGCTATTTGCAGAAACAAACCCGCCGTCATAAAACGTCAGTTTGGCACTGTCATCATCAAGCGGATCGATAACCAAATCCATTGTTTTTGAAAAATCGTACGTATATTTATTTTTCCAACTCGCATCGGTATCATCATAGCGCAAAATCGTATTCTGATCCAAATAGAAGTCATTATCAACCAAAATATCATTATCCGAACTCAGATACATATGAGATGCATTGGAACCGACAGAGCCTAAGACAACTTCGCTGTAAGCCATATTCATCTGCGGTGCCAAAGAGATATAACCGGCCCCGACACCGCTGGCAGCACCCATTTTAAACTGTGTATTGATAATTTCGTATGAGCCTGTTCCCAAAAATGTTGCATAGGTCGTGACATTGGATAGTGATGATGCTTTTGTTTCACCGGAATCAATCAAAGCGTGCGCCGAATTATTGGAACCGGCAAACTGAATCAACCCGGCTTCACCGTTATTATCATTTTTGGTGTTATAGACGTTATCTGTTTTGCTGGCAAACAAAATCTGACTGCCGTCAATCAAATTATAATGCATTGAGCCGAGCAAAACGGAATTACTACCGTTATAAATAGCGCCGCCGCTGCTTTCAATCGTTATCGATTGACCAAACATATTATTGTCCGGTGCCACAGCAGTTTGATTATCGGTATTGCCGGTAAACACCATTCTGTTTGCGATAACACCGAATACGCTGCCGCCTGCGTTATAAAGTCCGCCGCCGGCACCGTTTATTGCCTCATTGGAATCAAACACGATATCGTTTGAAGAATTACGGTTATCAAACAATAAATATCCACGGTTATGTTCATCCCGATCCGTACTTCCGTTCACGGTTCTTCCGGCATTATACACCGCACCGCCGGTGAACAAAATAGAAGAATCCGAAGATTGTGCATTACCGCTTACGCCGTTTTCTTTAAATGTGGCATCTTTGATAATCATTCGTCCGGCATTATAGATAGCACCGCCGCGTGCTTTACCGCTTCCGTCCGCAATAGCGTTGTTGCCTGTAAACGCAGCATTTTTCAATCCCTCAATAACACCTATAGATTCGTGCGCTTCACCCGCGCCATAATTATTTGAATTATAGTTATAGATAGCACCTCCGTCCGCATAAGCGCCGTTAATTGCATACGCAGAGTTGCTGATAAAGTTAAAAGATGTATTATCGGCGATGACAATTTTGCCGTTATTATATATTGCACCACCTTCAGCTTGACCGAACATATCACTTGCCGTCGCCGTTGTCGTATCAGTCTGAACAGAGTTATTCAAAAAGCTGAGAGCGCCTGAAAATGTAAGTTTGGCATCCCAATCGAACGTATTATCATCGTTTATCGCCGAATCATCATTATAAATCGCACCGCCGCGTGCCGCCTGACCTATTGCATAGTTTGTCTCATAAGTATCGTTTTCGGAGGTGTACACGTGGATATTATAAACTGCGCCGCCAAACGCGTGGTCGGACAAAGCATAAGCAGAACTTCCGCTGCCGACAACGTTTCGAGCGCCGGCACAATTGTTATCGTCACATAGCGTTTTGCTATTCAAAACATCAAATATTTTTGTTTTAACATCGCCCGAAGATGCAATGTAATCATTACCGACGTGGTTTCCGGAAAAAGTATTACCGCTGGAAATCAATCCCTTATCTGTGTAGCCGCCGGCCGTCGTATTGATTAAAGAATAATCCCAACCGTTATAAATTGCACCGCCGAGTGCATTTACAAACATCATTGCATAGTTATTTCTGAATGTGGAATTACGGATTGTTGTACTTTCATTACTGATATTGGATAAAACACCGCCGGTTGCCTGCACTGAGGTATTTTTTTCAACTTTTGTAAAATTAGTTGTCGAGTTATTTTCAAAAGTTGTGTTTTGGATTTCCAATTTTGCTCCGATATACGGCGTACCGTCACCATTCAATCTGTCTGCATTCAAGTTACCGATGACACCGCCGCTTTGAACTTGTGTCACATCACTATTGTCACCAAAGATGTTATGTTTGTTGGAAACAATCGTTCCGCTGACTGTCGCACCGCTTTCGTTTTTACCGAAAAACACATCGCCGTAGTTCACAATCCAGCTGGTATGTGCCGTTCCGCTCACAGAACCGGTATCAGAAAACAGTGGAGTTTCCAAATTGCTGTTGCCGGCAAAAATATATGCACTTATCGGATTATTATATCCGGTATACGAAGATCCGCCCCGTATACTTTCTTTAATATTATTTCCCATTGTACTAAAATCGCTTCCTGTTGCCGTTTCACCGGTTGCCGTTTCACCGGCTGCTTGCGCGGCAGATGCAAACAAAAACACACCGGCTGCCGCTAAATTCAGCAACGCGCATTTTTTCAAAATACTTTTATATTGCGAAGTTAAAACTCCGATTCCGTTTCGGCTTAATCTAAGCATAATCTTTCTCCTTAATAGACTTTTCTGGCGTCAGACTACACCTAAATTATTAACATTTTCATAAAATTTTGAAACTTTTTGCCGTTTTTGAAAATATTTTATCGGATTTGAACGTTTTTTTACTTTAACCTGCGAAGAAAACCGTTTGATTAAACACGTTTTCCAAGAAAAACAAACTGATAAAGCAGATTAACATCGCCATCAGCGGCGCCGTTATCCACCCGAGAACAATTTTTCCTATAATCCCCCAATTTATGTTGCGCCCGCCTTTAACCAATCCGATTCCGATAACCGCACCGATGACCGCCTGTGTGCTTGATACCGGCACAAGCGGAATTGTCGGCAAAGGCGATGCTTCAAGCCAATTATGCAAACTGACGGATGAAAACAGCAACAACACCGTTGCCTGAGATAATACAATAATCAGCGCCACCATCGGTGACATCCGCATCAAATTGTTTCCGACGGTTTTAATCACTTTATGCGAATACGTCAAAATCCCGATGCTGATAGCAACAGACCCGATTAAAAACAGCACCTGCGTCGGGTTTAAGGTCAGAAAATTACCGAAACTGACCGGCTTAAACGGACAAGATTCAATAAACACACCGACCACATTGGCAATATTGTTTGCCCCCAAAGCGTATGCACCGACGGCGGCGGTCAAAACCAATCCGATACGTGTCAGTTGGTCACGCATCAACAAATGCATACTGGAGCATTTCTGGATTTTTTTGGACAACAGATACAACAAAATCGCCACCACGCCGGAAATCAACGGGCAAAGCGTCCACGTTGAAACAATCTGCGCCAATGTTGTCAAATCGGTTGCTTTGCCGGCATACAGGTTCCATCCGACAATGGCACCGACAATCGCCTGCGAGGTTGAAACGGTCACACCGACACGGAGCATCATATAAACCGCCAACGCTGCCGACAGAGCTACCATAAACGCCCCTGCCAACGCATTGACCGAACCCAAATGTCCGAGTGTCGCACTGGCACCGCTGCCGCCGAACACCGAGCCTATAACAACAAATACACAGGCAACGCTTGCGATAACCTTAAACCGCACCATTTTTGAGCCGACCGCCGTACCGAAAATATTTGCGGCATCATTTGCACCGAGTGACCACCCCAAAAACAAACCGCTGCTCAAAAAAAACAAATAGCTCAAATCCATCAGATATCTCTCTTAATGGTGAAAATAAGCACAGAGTCTATACAATCTTCGGCTTTATCTGCGACATCTGCCACACCGCCGATAAGGGTGTTGAGCTGAATCTTGTGCGCCAATTCCATATCCGAATCAAACACTTCCTGCTTTAAATCCGCCCACGTTTTATCGCTTTCTCTTTCCCATAAAAACACCTTTTTGGAATAATCACGCACCGTGGTAAAATCGCGGAAAAACGCACGTGACGCCATCGCCATATTTTCGGCGCACTCCGACACCTCATTCACGAGCTTGCGGAACTTATCCTGATATTGCACCGGAATATCAGGCTGTTCTATATAAAATTTATGTGTCACTTCGTCAAATTCGTTAATTACCTTATCGATATTTTCAACCATCTGCAACACATCGGCACGCAAATCCGGAATCAGATTATGAATATACAGTTTGCTTTCAATTTCTCGCCGCAAATCATCTGCTTTTGCTTCGATATTTTTCATTTTTTTACTGGCACGGCGATAATTCTGACTGCGCTTTTCTTTCAAATAAATATCAAACGCCTGTCTGAAACACATTGCGCTTTCAATGATTTTATCGTGCATTTCATCGATTTTTTCTTCTAAATCGCGTGTCCCTGAAAACATAGAAAATTTTATATTAAACATTGCATTTCTCCCGTATTGCTCTTTTCTAATCAAAAAAAATGCAAAAGTCCACCATAAATTTTCATAATTACGTTTTTTTGCTTGCGAAAATATAAAAAAGTGATTATATAGTAGTTGTTTGAACATTAATTATTTGAGGAAATAAAAATGAAAAATTTTTCAATCATTCTTTCGACAGTTGCTGTTATTCTGGCGGCTGTTGCCATTGTTTCAACCAATAAAACCAAAGCTGCGAATGAAGGCGCTGCCATTTCGGCAGAGCAGGTTTCTGCAGTTTTGACACAGAATCCGAAAATTATTGCCGACGCAATGCAAGCTTATGAGAATCTGCAACGTGAAGAAGCCGAAAAAGCTGCTCAAGCGGCTCTTCAGGCTCACGCTACGGAATTGAACAGTGATGCCGGTTTACCGTTTGTCGGTCCGAAAGACGCCAAAGTTACCGTTGTTGAGTTCTTTGACTTCTCTTGCGGTTATTGCAAAAGATTGGCACCGTCTGTTGAAAAAATCATTGCAGACAATGCGGACGTAAAAGTTATCTTTAAGCCGTTGTCTTTCGTTTCTAAGGTTTCGGGGTATCAGGCTAAAGCCGGTTTGGCTGTCAGCAAACAAGGTAAGTTCTTGGACTTCTACAAAAAAGTTATGGATTACAAAGGTGCTCCGATGACAGAAGAAACTGTTGACGGTATTGCACAATCCGTCGGTGTTGATATGGATCAATACAAAAAAGATTTGGCATCTGCCGATGTTGAAAAAGCTTTGAGCTCCGTATCTTCTTTGGCTCGTGACATTTCAGTTAACGGCGTGCCGATGGTATTCGTTAATGTGAAACACGTACCGGCTATGTCTCCGGAACCGATTCAGGAAGCTATTAACGCTGCAAAATAATCCGGAATTTATATTAAGCAAAAAACGTCGATATTGTTATCGGCGTTTTTTTGTGCTAACATCAATTTCACATCAACAATAAAAAAGGCGCCATATTGCAGACACCTTGGTTCTACGTCAAAGGTAGGGGCAAAGAGTAGTTGCCTAAGGATTATAAAAGAGTATAATCACAGTTCGACCAAAAACAATTTTAGGGAGAACTACTCAATGCTTAAAGACGATATTATCACAAAGAATGCAAACATCA
>JAFVBL010000040.1 GCA_017479985.1 Alphaproteobacteria bacterium
GATCAATCGTCCGCTTCTTTTTTCTTTTAACACATTTTTTATATCATGTCTTTAAGTAACAATACTTAGATTTACCAGAACAAATGGAATTACTGAGGGATTTCACAGGAAAATGAAGCTGATACAAAGGCGGGCGTACGGTTTTAGAAATTTTGAAAATTATCGCTTGCGTGTTAGGATTTTATGTGCTTAAACTTTAATTACGAGGTCAAACTGATGACTTTTACTTTTTATAATTTTTTACTCTTGCCCCCATCTTTGACGATGAACCTACGCCCGTCGTTAAAAAATCTCCACCGGAGATATTTTTTATCTCCGGCCCTCTCAGGGTTCGCTTCCCCTCGATTGAAACAACAAAAAAACACCCTTTCGGGTGTATAAAATTGGAGCGGGCGAGGGGAATCGAACCCCCGTTATAAGCTTGGGAAGCTTCTATTCTACCATTGAATTACGCCCGCACAACACTTGTATAATAGGCAATGAATTTGCAATTTGCAAGCATTATCTTTTTTTTGTGCGTTATTTTATTAGCAAACTTCCGGTTTCTATGGATTGATGATAAATTTTTTTTCTTTTTTTTACAAAAGTGTTTGACAAAATAGAAAAAAGTGCTAGACTGAAAATATATAACTGTATTCAAGGAGAACGACTATGCCTTTAAGCGAAGAAATGACAGATGGTGCAAAATTGAGTATATATTCCGAACGGTATAATCCGGCTTGGAATGACGAGATTGCAAAATTTCTGACAGAATTGAATAATAAAACCGATTTTAATTTAAACCAATTTGGACTTGAGAATTTGGAAGGATTGTTGAAGGACGTTCCGTTGCCGGATGACGTAAAAGATTCTCTGACCAAGAAAATCCAAGACAGAAAAGAAACACTTGAAGTGGCGGATTATAACCGCGATTTGCTGTATAAAGATTTTCTTGAAGTGGCCGGCACAACCTACACCGGTGATAATGCCGACGCCGAAAAGAAAGAAGAAATGGATGCGTTTTTGAAGAAAAAAGAAGCTTTCTTACGTGCACATCCGGAAATGGAAGAAGAAGTAAATAAACAGCTTGAAGCGTTTGTAAAAACCGAAGGAAACGAAATTGAATGGAATGATAATCCGTATCGGATTAACGACAGTTTCAAAAATGATTATGTCGCGATTCTGACCGGTGCCGCACAAGCATTAAATACCAATGAGGGCAATAATGAAACCGATGCGGCTGCAGCTTCTCAAGAAGCCGAAGGCAACGAGTTGTCCGCCGTGAGCAAAGAAGATATTTACAAAGAACTTGAGAGTATGATTCAAAGAGCCGAAGGACAAATCAGCACCGGTAATCCGGATAAAGTACCGGAAGAAGTCCGTGATTTTATTAAGCAAAAGGAAGAATATTTAAAAGCACATCCGGAAGAAAGAAATGATGTTGAAGGGCATATTCGGGAAGCACTTCAGCAGCACGATGATGACGGATATTTTATGGTTTCGGAACAAATTCGTCTGGCATACGGACAAGAAAGTGCTCAAACATTAAACACAAATGACGGCAATGATAATACCGCGGGCGGTGCGACAGCTCCGAGCGGTAACGGTGGAAACGGCGGTAATACCGGTAACGGTGGCAACGGCGGCGGTCCGAATGGTCCGACTCCGCCTCTGACAGTCGGTGGTATTGAGGGTCCGGACAACACCAACGGAAAAGACCCGCTTAATGTGACACCGGGCGGCAACGGCGGCAATGACGGCAATGGTCAGCAAGAATTGGAAGAAGTCGGTAAAGCGCGTATTCGCAGTGCCTATTCTGATGCCAATGAACAATGGGTTGAATACCTCAAACTTTCGACAATGAAAGAAATGGGCGTCTTTACGGAAGATGTGCCGAATATTGATGATGTGGAAGCAACGATTGACTTGATGCAAAAATATGAGCCGCAACTCTCTGAAGCACAAGTTACCGAGCTGAATGACCGTGTAACCGATAAGATTCTGAATGATGAGGCATTATTTGAGTTGACGCCTCCTTCTATGCTGGCCGAGATGTACGACGGCTTTAAATCCAAAGTTCAGGCGGCGCAAGATGAAGAAACACGCAATGAGGCCGCAGCCAAACTGGGTAAAGTTGCGCACAGAATCGACGATTTGACGGCAATGGTCGCCAAAGAACAGGATTTGTATTTCGGCGATGTGACTAATATTGCAGATACCAAAGCCGGTTATGATAAAATGTTTGCCGCGCGCTATCCTGATTTGATGGATGCGGCAACCAACGGCGAAACCGATGACATCAAAACCGATGCAAGTAACAAACTGCAAGATATGCAAACTGCGCGCGGCGTCATCGATTCGCATATGGCAAAATATGACGAGTTGTGGAATTTGAACAATATATCGTCGGAAAATGCCGAACAGCTTGATGAGCGTTTTGACGATATGCGTCACCAAATGGAAGGCGTGGAAATCGATGATGAAACTGCAAAACTCGTATCAAACTTTAAGTTTTTAAATCACGATGCGGCCGCACTTGATGCAGGCCAAATAGAGGCTTTGCAAGAACAATTTCCGGATCGTGACTTTAGCGCAACAACCGCTTATGCCAAATTGGCACCGGACGAGTTGCAGACACTGCGCGATAAAGATTTGTTGCCGAAGCCTGAACCGCAATTTATTGATGCGGACGGCAATCAGAGCGATGTGTGGAAAGAAGGTTCAAAGGTTATTCCGGGTAGTAAACTGGATAAGGCAATTTTGGCGGCAAAACAATCTGTTATGCTGCAGAATTTAGGCTCAGATGCCGAAATTACGCCGGAGTTTCTGCAAAAAGAAGTTTCGGAACAATTGCCGAAAACTTTATATGCATTGCACGTTGTTGACCAAGCCAATCGCGGTATTGCCGAAAAACCGGATCAGTTTACGAATCTGTCGCATTTTGATGAGTTTAAGCGCAACCTCGGTAATATAGAAAGACCAATGGCAATCGGTCCGACTTCATTTGATGCCGGACTGGATAATATTGTGAACCAAACCGGCGGGTATGCTCAGCGTTTGGCAGAGCGTCTGAAATATGATAAAGACGGCAAAGAAGTTCAAAATCCGAACTTGAAAGTTACAACCAAACTGTTTGAACCAATTGCAAGCATTGATAAGCGTGCTAAAGACCGTGTTGTTGACGGCAAGCCGCAAGGCAAACAGCATTACTGGCGTAATTTGGCAAAAACGACGGCCAGCGCATTTGCTCTGTCGGCAACAATGCGTGTAGTCGGTACGGCAGCACAAAGTGTTACGGGCTTGGGCTGGATGGCCGGCGGAATCAGTGCGGCACTCGGCGTTGCAACAACAACAATGCAGATGGTTGCGTGGAACAAACAGCGTAAAGCGGCAGGCTTGGAAACCGGATTTAAGGCAATGTGCAAAGATCGCCGTATGCTGATGACAATGGGGACAACCGCACTCGGTGTTGCCGCCGTAACTTGTATGGCGGTTCCGGGATTGCAAGGTGTCGGTGCCGTTTTAGGCGGAGCCTCTATGGTTATGGGGGCAACCAACAGTGCGATAACCGCATATAAGGCCGCACGTGACGCCGGTGACAGCAAGCTGAAATCAATTTTGAAAGCCGGCGGTATGATTTTGGGCGCCGGTCTCGGTGCTTGGGGCGGACGTGTCACGGCAGATGCCGGTATCAATTATTATAACGAGCATAATCCGAACAACCATATCTTTAAGCACGAAGAAACAAAACTGGATAAGCCGGGCACGGAGGAAAGAACAGAAAAAGTTATTGACCGCGATGCTTTGGAAGCAGATTCCAAACGCTATAACGAGCAATACAATATTTCCGATCGCGTTCATCACGGTATGAGCCACGATGATTATATGAAGGCGGTGGATCAATATAATGCCGCGCATCCGGATCATCCGATTGTTAATCCGGACGAAATGCTGAAACACGCTTACAATGCGCAAAACGGACGTGTTTATGGTCCGGGATATGTTGCTGAACACGGTTTGGATCCTGATGTTGTAAGCAAAGTCGGGCACTTGATTAACTCTGACGGAACAATCAACGATGATGCTGTAACAGCTTTCCAAGGCAGTGATTTATGGAAAGAATCCGGCCTGCAGAACTTTGTACAGCGTGTTGGTGAACCGGTGGAACTGCGTCCGGATTTATATCCGACACGTGACCCGAATTCTACTTATTCTGACCCTAATATGCCGATGAAAGATCACGTCATACCGGGAACGGATCCGACATACAAAACAGTTATGGTGGATAATCCGCGTCCGTTCGGTGTTGCAATGTTCGGCGTTTTAGGGAATATCGTGACAAGAGGTAAAAAACTTAAAGACCGTGTCGGGTCGTTGATGGACGGTATAAAGAGCATCTTTAAACCGAAACCGCGTCCGGACCCGACACCAACTCCAACTCCAACTCCAACTCCGACTCCGACTCCTGATCCTAAGCCGGATCCGAAACCGAATCCTAAGCCGGAAAAAGAAGACATCACTCAGGATTTAATTATGGACGAATACCAAATTATTTACGGTGATGATCCGCGAACCAAAGAAGGTAAAGTCGACGGCAAAAACAAACGCGTTGCCGCTAATCCGGAAGAAAATAAGCAATATCAGGATTACAAAAAACGCGTAATGGAAGAATATGCCGCAACCGGCAAAGGTAAGACTTTGGAAGACTTCTTGGGAGAACGTCGTCAAGACTATATCAAAACTGTACGTGATAATTTGTCGGCATATTTAGGCAGTGCCGAGGCGCGAAATACTCACAAGAATGTTTTAAGTAAAGACGGTGCAAATATTCCGGATACCAAGAGAATAGATATAGATTTTCTGAAGAATCCGGTAACTCACCCGATGACGGCCGTAGCGCGTCAGAACTTCCACGAGAGTAAGGTTGGGGAACCGAGTAAGTGGACATTCAAAGGCTTTATTGAACACGCCAAAGGATATCTGCAACGCACTTCGGAAAACAAACAAGCGCGTGATCCGTCAAAAACAACGGTCGTGAACCACGCAATTATGAATGACAAGAGAAGCAACAGTCTTTAAAAAATAACTTTTGTCAGAATCCCCGCTTGAGCAAAATGCACTTGCGGGGATTTTTTTGCCTGATTTATAAAAAAATTCACCGATACTCTTGCAGGTGGAAAAATGACTCCCTATATACATTTTTAGAAAGAAAAAAAGGAGGATTTATTAAAATGAGTAATAAAGTTATCGGCATTGATTTGGGAACAACAAATTCTTGCTTTGCGGTTATGGAAGGCAAAGATGCCAAAGTTCTGGAAAATTCCGAAGGCGCACGTACAACGCCGTCAATGGTGGCATTTACGGATACCGAGCGTTTGGTCGGATATCCGGCAAAACGTCAGGCGGTGACCAATCCGGAGAATACGCTTTTTGCGATTAAGCGCTTAATCGGTCGTCGCTTTGATTCGGCAGAAGTCAGCAAATTTAAAGAACATTCGCCGTTTAAAATCGTCTCCGGCGATAACGGAGATGCCTGGGTAGAAGCCAAAGGTCAAAAATATGCGCCGTCGCAAGTTTCTGCCTTTGTTTTGCAAAAAATTAAGGAATATGCCGAAAGCTATTTGGGTGAAACCATTGATAAGGCAGTGATTACCGTACCGGCATATTTCAACGATTCGCAGCGTCAGGCCACAAAAGACGCCGGTAAAATTGCCGGTTTGGAAGTGTTGCGTATCATCAATGAACCGACGGCTGCCGCGCTTGCTTACGGTATGGATAAAAAAGCATCGGGCACGATTGTTGTTTATGACTTGGGCGGCGGTACGTTTGACGTTTCCATTTTGGAAATCGGCGACGGTGTGTTTGAAGTAAAGGCGACCAACGGCGATACGTTTTTGGGCGGTGAAGACTTCGACCAACGCATTGTAAATTATTTGGCTGATGAGTTCAAAAAAGAGCAAGGTATTGATTTACGCTCCGATCGTTTGGCTTTACAACGTTTGAAAGAAGCAGCGGAAAAAGCGAAAATAGAACTTTCTTCGACCACACAAACCGAGGTCAATTTGCCGTTTATTACCGCGGACAGCACCGGTGCCAAGCACTTAAATATAAAGTTGACGCGTGCCAAACTTGAATCTTTGGTTGAGGATTTGATTGAAAAGACGGCCGAACCGTGCAAAAAAGCTTTGGCAGATGCCGGTTTGAAGGCGAGCGATATCAGCGAAGTTATCTTGGTCGGCGGTATGACTCGTATGCCGAAAGTTCAGGAAAAAGTTAAGGAAATCTTCGGCAAAGAACCGCATAAAGGCGTAAATCCGGACGAAGTGGTTGCCGTCGGTGCTTCGATTCAGGGCGGTGTGCTGATGGGTGATGTTAAAGACGTGTTGTTGCTTGATGTTACACCATTGTCGCTCGGCATTGAAACTTTAGGCGGTGTATTTACGCGTTTGATAGACCGCAACACAACGATTCCGACACGCAAGAGCCAAGTATTCTCGACAGCCGAAGACGGACAAACCGCTGTGACGATTCGCGTGTTCCAAGGTGAACGAGAAATTGCCGCACATAATAAGTTGCTCGGTCAGTTTGATTTGGTCGGTATTCCGCCGTCACCGCGCGGTATGCCGCAGATTGAAGTAACGTTTGATATTGACGCCAACGGTATTGTGAACGTTTCCGCCAAAGATAAGGCGACCAACAAAGAACAGGCTATTCGTATTCAGGCATCGGGTGGTTTGAGCGATGAAGAAATCAATAAAATGGTGAAAGATGCTGAAGCCAATGCCGAAGCCGATAAACAGCGCAAGGAACTGGTAGAAGCTAAAAATCACGCCGAAGGTTTGGTACACGAAGTGGAAAAGAACCTTAAAGAATACGGCGACAAGATTTCTTCTGCCGATAAAGATGCCATTACGAAAGCGATGGAAGAAACCAAAGCTGCAATGGAAAAAGAAAATCTGGAGGATTTGAAATCTAAGACAGATGCTTTGATGCAAGCTTCAATGAAACTCGGCGAAGCGATGTATAAGTCGCAGCAGGCGCAAGGTACGGCAGGTGCTCAGCAAGGTGCCGATGCCGGTAATTCTGCAAACGACGGCAAGGACGAGAATGTTGTTGATGCCGATTTTGAAGAAGTAAAATAAAAAAACGCATCTGGCGGGTAACTACTTGAAGGATTTTTTCTTATGTACCTTTTTGTACACGGCGAAAAAATCCTTCTTCGTATTTACACACGCCATCCACGTTTTTCTCACTTATGTACCTTTTTGTACACCGTGCGAAAAGGGTAACTGCGTATCTGGCTCATTTTCTGGTTTTTTATATTTGTTATTTATGTACCTTTTTGTACACGGCTCGCCGGAGAAAAGAAAATAACCGTGTAGAAAAAGACTGCCATTCTGAATGAATCGAATGTGTAGTGAAGAAACTCCTTCGGCGCTGTGCGGGCTTGGGCAAAAAAATAAAGTCACCCCCTCAAACCGATAGGTTTGGTCTTGGGGTCTTCCGATTCTTCTAAGGACCGAGCTTGTTTCAATGTATGTGTTAAAAAAATTTGCGCTACGCAAAGGGCAGATACCTAAACTCGCAGACGCGCAGCGCTGCGAGAGGTATGACTTTATCATTCGACAGTACACTGTATGGCAGGAGATTCTTCGTTTCGCATTCTCTCTACTCAGAATGGCATATTTTTGCTTTACGAATTTTCATCAAAAACAATACGCATTTTTTTACCGTAAAAGTTTGTAAGTTTGCGGATTGAGCCGTATTGTATAAATTTGCCGATTTCCATACCTTCGATAACATAAGCAGGCACACCTGTTTGCTTTTCTACGTGACGTATGTATAAGCGCTTTTCATCGCGCATTTTCCACAATTCGTGCCCGATTTGGCGCGTTGTTTCTCTATCTGACAGAAAA